>JAJDEL010000870.1 GCA_029259835.1 Planctomicrobium sp.
AGACACGCGGCTCATCTCCTTTGAGATTCGTTTTTTCAGGCGAGATAATTCCTGCATAGTGAGTTCTTTTGACTAAGAAAATATTGCGCAGGACTAGCAGGTTAGTGTTCGAACCAATAAACTGAATTTTTTCCACCATATCAAATTCGTGAGGACCGCCGATGTATACTCCTGAAGAAATCGCCGAGGCTATGGAAGAGTCAGCGGAATTGTACAATCGCATGACTGGGAAGCCAATTCCGTACCATGAAGAACTGGTCCACCTACTAAAGGCAATAAACGATGTCGAAGATTTTGTCGACCAAATTGTCGGGCGATGGAAAGAAGAGTTCCTCAAGCCCGCAAGTGCCCACGATAAGAACAATCCCAAAGGGCAGGACTACGAGGACTACTCGAAGTCCCTGATTGTCCCGACGGAGGTGCTGCGGCGTCGCAAGTTTAAGGAACTGGCCTACCGTATCTATCTTCACGCGGTCGAGGTCACCGACAAGCACTGCAAGGACAATAACGTTGACCTTCATCGAGGCGCGCTCTATGCGAATCTGGCTATTACCTACCTTGAGCGGAAGCAGCACGAACTCGGTCTGTCATGGCTACTCGCCGCCGCTCATGAAGATGTCAGATTCAATCGCGTGCCAAATGTCTACGGTAGCCACGCGATGTCCAATAACGGTATCCTCGGCGACTGGGTCAAAAATCTCGTCGAGCCAGCGATCCCGGCGGACGTCATGGGATTCGTCAATGCTCATCTGGGGACGGCCTATGACATCGAACAATTAATGGAGATGTTACGATCACTCGCTGGCCAAGGCGATCTGAACCTATTCGCGGGCATCATTAACTTCCACGACATGGAAGGTCGCACTGATTACGTCGGGCAATCTGTGCGATTTACCTGTCTGCGTGATCTGGCAACGCTGTTCGAGGTGCTGCTCAAACGGATCGGGAATGCCCACAATGACACGGCGGTGAAACACAAGTTCAACAATAGCCCAATGCTTGCGAAAATGATCTATCAGATGCACTATCAACATTACCCGTACAACGCTGGAAACAAACATCTGAGGACTGAGGGAATCTTCTGGAACGCGATTGAGAAGCGAGTTGACCTCATCGATGCCATCGACGCGGGATTTTCATTCGTGAAGGATTTGGGGAACGATATTGGAGCCGTTCGCACCTACATGGACACGACGACACTCTGTGCTGCGAATGTCGATACCGATGCAATCGCCAAGCGTTTTCTCCTGGCCTATCGGCTCCGCAATGAGACGTCTCACGGCTTTACCCCCTCCAATCCAGGCATAGTCGCCAACACAGAGGAGTTCCGTCTCTGGCTGCTACAAGCCATCTTCTACCTGTTTTTCTGGGCTCGGGATTCTGGGCACGCTCCGCTCTAATGCTCACGACCGACTTTTGTCTGGACTTTGGATGTCTTTTACCTCGCGTATCACCCAACCACAACTGCACCGACTATTTTAGCGTCGAAGGGATTGACCATGTTATGGATGTTTTGACCGATAACATTGTTAACAATGTTCGTTTCGGCCAACAGGATGAAGAGCGGACCCTTTTCTGAGTTAATTTCGACCGTGTCGTTAAAGTCAATATCCACGTCGTATCTGACAGAATTCAGATTCACCTTGCCAACTCCCGAGAAGGACTCGGTGACCGAAGGTAGTAGGGCGTCAATCGCTTCGGTGTCGTAGCCGAGCGCTTTGGCACTTTCCGGTCCGACAGGGAACCTTCTTTCCTCGTCTGTTGTTCTGGCCACGTTTGTAAAGCAAAGTTCACCATTGTCGTCCTATGTTTCAGCAATCGCTCGTCACTTCCCCGTGGCGCCGGCTTGCGGTGCCACGGCTATCGGTTGGTTGCCGATCTTGTCGGCTTCTTTTTCGATGTGAAATTCGCAAAACGTATCGCCCCGACCAAGACACGCGATCTCTTTCACTGAAATTGACATGTCAGCGGTCAGATTTCTCAAGAATCCCTCGATCAAACCTCCGTCGAAACCGCACACCGAGCGACCTACGTTGGCCACTCGATATTCCAGCCTTTCCTCGCATCCTTCGAAACGGAGTTGAGTCTGGCCACCGCAGGAGCTGAACGTCTCGATGAACGGGACACGGTTCATGACTTCAATCAAGAGTGCGATAGTTTCATCCAGTCCTTCCATGCTTATTGTTCCTTACGAACGAGGATTTCCCAATCGACTTCTCCGGTGGCTTCGGCATTGAGAACCATTTGACCATCGTCGGTGAAGTTTCGGGGGATGTTTTTCAAAGCGGGACCGTGGTCACCTAGAACTTGAAGAACCTGACCCACTTCGAGCTTCTTCATTGCTTTTTTCGCATGAACCCAGGGGAACGGGCAAACCTCTCCGTGCGTGTCAACAGTTTTGTGAATTTGTTGTTCCATCTTCATTTCTGCCTCCTTTTTTCCTTTCCCGCCTTGACCTGAGTCAGAAAGCATCCCGAGCTGCTTATCAGTCAGCACGGACCGGGCCTCCTCCTGTCGCTTCTGCACTTCTCCAGAGAGCTTTTCTTTTAGCTCAGCAATCTCCTCCTTCTCGTGGGTGACCTTGGCTTGGTCGACTTTTGCTGCTTCGAGTAGTTCGACCAGTTCTTCCTGGCAATGTGTCAGCTTCGCCTGGAGCCGTGTCGTGGCGTCAGCATAAGCCGTTTGGAGTGCTTTGAGTTGCGACTCCTGTTCGGCCGTCAGTTCCAACTGGGACTTCATCATCAGTAGTGATGCGGGAAGGGTGTCGACAACTTGCACTTGCCCCGTCACCGGTTCCCTGACTCGCGAGAGAATCGTCTGTCCCTTGCGTTTTACCTCCTGCACAATGAATTGGTATCCCTTCTCCTGCGGCTCAACTTTGCCGATAACGAGAACGGTTTCTTCATGTTTTGGCAGTTGCCCTTCAAACTCGTCGCTCGATACGAAGACTGGCACGTTGTATTGGGCGCAGCCCGTCTCGCCGCACTGAGCGAACTCCGCGGAGTCAATCATCGTGAAGGCTTCGCGTTTACTGGATACCCGAGCGACGACGCCTTCGATGGCGACGTGTCCGGCATATGACTGGGGGTTCTGAGCCACTGCATCGACGCCAACCACTTTCACGTCCGGCGGCACGGCACTTTCTGCGGACGCCTGTTTTGCAGCGGCTCTCTCACTATCGGAACCCGTCTGGTTACAGCCGGCCAAGGCCGCAACCGTGAGGGCACCACACATCATGAGTAATCTAGTTCGCATAGTTCTTCTCCTTGTTATTCGGCTCGTAAAGCCTCAACCACTTGTAATCGCCAAACCCGCAGCAGGGGCACCAGCGCCCCGAACACACCGATCGCTACGGAGAGTCCGACTCCGGTGCCGAGCGTTGCTGCATCGACGGTGAAGCGGAACGCGCCCATCGGAATTTTCATGGGAAGACCGTTGAGAAATGCGCCGCCAATAACGCCAATCAACCCGCCACAGAGACAAAGCAGGACGGACTCCAGCATGAAAGAAAGCAGTACCGCCTTGCGCTTGTAGCCCAGCACCAACAGCACACCCATTTCGCGAGTCCGGCCCAGGATGGATGTGAACATCGTGTTCATACCCGCCATCACCACACCCAGCACGAGAATGACCGTCATCGTAATGCTGACGGCCCGGACTGGTCGCAGCGCATCAGCTGCAGCCGCGTAGTAGTCTTCCTCAGTCTTTGCCTCGACACGAATGTCTGTTCGCGTGGTAAGGTCAAACAGGAGTTCCTCGGTTGCATCCCTTCCTTTCGTCCTCAGCACAACGGATGAGTAGTCGTTGCGTTTACTGGCGACCAACAAATCGTCCAGGTCTACCCATATCTCGCTGTCCAGCACTGTGCCACCGGTATCGAAGACGCCCGCGATGGTCCACCGTCGGCCTTCAAACTCGATCACGCGGCCAACAGCCAATGCGGACTGCGGTACCCCAAGTTTCGTCGCGGCCAGTTTTCCCACGGCCACCGAGAAGCCGCGCTTTGGTGGGCTGCCCTCGATGATGCGAGCTTGGTCGTGAACTTGCAGAGCCACCGGCCAAACACCGCGCACGACGCCGCGTTTCTCGCCGCTGTTGTTGCTGTCAGGGAAACGGACCAACGTGCTCATGTAAGCTTCGGGTGACGCCAGTGCCTGATTCCCCTCATTCTGAATCTGCTGCGAACTGCGCAACAGGTGAAAAACGAAGCGGTCAATCGCCGAGAACTCCATCGATTCGGCCCCTTTGCTCAGCACGATCACGTTGTCAACCGTAGCGGCCGAGCGCGTGCTGGATAGCAGGCCGCGTGAAAGACCGATCATCATCACCGACACGAAAATAGCAATAGCGACTCCCATCACTGTGAGCGCGCTTCGCATCTTTCTCTGGGCCAGCGAGCACACGTTGTAGCGCAGCGGCAATTTCATCAGTCCACCTCTCTCAGCGCTGCCACGATCGGCATGCGTGCTCCGCGACGAGCCGGCAAGTAGGCGGCGAGCAAACCCAATACCACTCCTACAACCAGTGACCACATCACAATATCGGCTGACAGGTGAGGAACAATGGTGTAGCCTTCCACGCCAATCGAGAAGACACCAACCCGGAGGACCAGCGCTGCCAGGCCGCATCCGATTGCGGCTGCCATCAGCGACAAGAACACCGACTCCACGAGCACCATGCGAATCACGGCCCGTCGCCTAAACCCAAGCGTCTTGAGAATGGCCATTTCTCGCAAGCGATCGCGGACGCTCATGGAGACGCTGTTGGCGACGGCCGCCAGCATCAATAATAACGCCAGATACGCCACGACTTGCGAAAACTCGACCATGCCTTGGAAATCCTCGATGCTGCTAGCAATGAACGATTTCTCCGGCCCCGACTTCGTTTGCGTTTCATAGTTGGCAAACTGCGAGTCAATCGCCAGACTCACTTCGTCGATGTGTTCCGGGGCGTCCACCAGCGCCAGAAACATGGTCGCGATTCCCACTTGTCCCAGGGAGTATTCGAGGTACTCACGATCCACCAGAATCACCGACTCCAATGCTGACCCCGGAGACTCAAAGATGCCGCGGATGATGAACGAGATGCCGCGCAGTTCCTTGAGCGTCACCTGATCGCCAACTCTCCATGCATACTTGGCTGCCACGTCCTGGCCGACGATGGCGGCCCCACGTTCGTTCGCAAATGTGTCATACTGTTCGTCCAGCATGACGATCTTGCGAAAAGATCGCAGGCGATCTGGTTCGATACCATGAACGGCCACGAGGTCCGTCGTTGTCTGACAGTTGGAGAGCACAAACCGCACCGCCGTCACTTCCTTGACGTGCGGGATGCTGGCAATCCGATCGCGGTAATGCACGGGCATGCGGGAAAACGGCGGGCACGCCTTGTAACGCTCGAAGACCGTGATCACCAGATCGCCGCCCGTGTTATCGACTATCCGTTTCACGCCGCGGTCCAGCGATAGCACGGCCGCGAAGATGAAAATCGACGCTGTCACGGCCAGGCCCGTCAGCCCAGTACGTAGTGGACGCCGCACAAGGTTATGGACGATTAAGTGCAGCAGTTTCATACCTGTACTCCTTGAAGCGATGAATCCATCTCGACCAGAACACCCTTGTCCAAGTGCAGTATCCGCTTGGCCCGCGACGCCACCGCCGCGTCGTGCGTCACCAGCACGATCGTCTTTTCAAAGCGGCTGTTGAGACTTGCGAGCAGTTCCATCACGCCATCAGCGGACGCTCGGTCCAGGTTTCCAGTGGGCTCGTCGGCCAGAACGATCTTCGGGTCGGTGGCAATGGCGCGCGCAATGGCCACGCGCTGTTCCTGACCGCCGCTCAGTTGCCGTGGATAGTGCTTCCCCCGGTCCGAAAGCTCGACCAACTCCAAGGCGGTCGTTACGAGTTTGCGACGTTTCGTGCGCGACAAAGGCAAGAGCAAAAGCGGTAGTTCGACATTTTCGTAAGCGGTGAGCACCGGCATGAGATTGAATTGCTGAAAGACATAGCCGATGGTCCGCGTTCGCCAGTCCGCCAACCGATCCTCGTCCCAGTCGGTGATATCTTCACCTGCCACGACGACACGACCAGCGGTCGCTTTGTCAATACCAGCTACCAGGTTCAGCAGAGTTGATTTCCCGCTGCCTGATGGCCCCATCAATGCCAGGAACTCGCCCGTCGCCACTTCGAGGTCCGCGCCATCAAGCGGCGTTACTTCGACGTCGCCCTTTTGGTAGGTCTTTCTTACACCGTGTACGGCGATCACGGTTCCATTAGCTATGTCGTTCTGGCTCATTCTGTTACTTTCTGATTTCGACGAGTTGTCCATCGGTCAAACTCTGTGGGCTGAGAATCACCCGGTCACCAGCATTCAGGCCGGAGAGAACCGTCACCATTCCATCTACCTCGTTGCCGGTCGTCATTTGTCGGAAGTGGGCCTGGCCATCAAGGAGTACGTACACGCCGGTTGTCTCTGATTGTGTGACGACGGCTGTTGCTGGGACCGAAACGACAGATGAAACTTGCGATGCGTTCTCGCCGCGCGGAATGAACGTCACCTGCACGCTCATTTCCGGTCTAAAGTCGGCAGGTGGTTTCGGTATCTGTACCTTCACTTGAACCGTGTTCTTTTGCAGATTCGCTGTCGGCAGGATGCGCTCCACGCGACAATTGATCGGACGCTCTGGATTGGCATCAGTCACAAGACGAACGTCTTGCCCGACATGCACGCTGCCGATGTCTCGCTGGTTCACATCGACCCACGCCTGAATCTGGCTCGGCAGAGCCAGCGTCAGTAGCGCCCCGCGGTGCTCTCCGCGCTGATTGGCCGAGACCCAATCTCCTGGCTGGACCAATTGCTGAAATACGACACCAGAGATCGGGGCCTTGATGACGCATTGCTCCAGCTTCCATTGAGTCCGCCGAAGTTCCGCCTCAGCCTGTTCGGACTCTGCCCTGGCGATGGCGATATCCTCCTTGCGATACCCTTTCGTCCGCAAGTCCAATTCGGCCTTCCGTGCAGACACGTCGGCTTGGGCCGCACGCAATTCGGCCACCGCAGTCAAGTACGTCTTCCCAGCAACAGTCCCCGCCTCAGCGAGCGGCTTCAATCGTTCCTCATCCGCTTTTGCCTTTTCCAGCCAACCCTGCGCACGGTCTAAATTTGCCTTCGCTTGAGCAATCTCCTCGGTTCGAAAGCCAGCCTCCAGGCGAGCAAGTTTCGCTTTGGCAAGCGCCACGGCTGCTTGTTGAACGTCAAGTTCTTGTCGGTAAACCACATCATCCAGCCGTGCCAATTCGTCACCCTGAGTAATGGTTTGGCCGGGCACGGCCCTGAGCGATTTCACGCGCCCTTCGATCATCGTCGAGACGACAACCGGCCCTGGTGGAATGACTTCCAGATAACCGCCCGCAGTGAAGCCGCTCCCGCCAGGGGCCGCGGACTGGGATGCGGGCACAACGTAAACGTCTACCGGAGCGATCGATGGTCGCAGATTTGCATGCAGCACCCACGCCGTTCCGCCCAGCACCATTATGATCAGCACTCCGAAGGCTAGGCGAACAGTTCGTCTCTGCCTTTTTCGCGGTGGCGGCTCTTCGATGCGGAGATCGTCAATGCTTGCCAACTGTGGCTTTCGATTTGCAGCTAAGTCTTCTTCTGTGCGGTTCACGATCCTCATTCGACTCTCACCTTGCGAACGCGACTGCGCGGGAAGCTCGGCTCGGTTCATGCGACCTTTCCCTCATCACCAGGGCGCTTTGCCACTCGCTCCGCCGCGTCTTCGGTAAGACACCAGCCGCGGTCCACGAGTTCGATAATGCAAGGGTCCACGATGCGATAAAACATCTGCAGCCCATCGCGCCGAGCCTCGACAATGCCGCGATCGCCCATTCGTTGTAACTGATTGGAAACTGCCTGCTGTCTCATCCCTACCGAGTTCGCCAGATCACCCACGCACAGTTCCCCGCTTTTCAATAACGCGTGCAGCAACCGCAGTCGTGTCCCATTGGCTAGCACCTTGAACACCGCCTCCATTTCGAGAGCGTCGCGCTCCGTCATCAACCGGCGCTCGGCAAGCTTCGGCTTGGGGGCGCAGCACTCGTCTTTCTTGTTCTTTGCCATAAGATTCTCCCGCTGAGAGACTAACTAAACCACCACCGGCTGAAGCCGGTAGGTTTGCCGTATAGAATGTGAGCAAACGACCGAAATCATATGCACACATTCAAGTCACCTGAAAGTTTTCACCACCATCACGAGGTTCGACATCTTTTTGCTGGCGAATATACTCCATTATGACTTCATCGGTTACATTACCACTCGAAGCCACAAAGTAGCCACGTGCCCAAAAGTGACGACCCCAGCACTGTTTTTGAATATGTTTAAACTCCATCATCAATTTTCGAGACGTTTTACCCTTGATATATCCCATCACCTTGCTTGCCGAAATGTTTGGCGGGCAAGACAGAAGGACATGAACATGGTCACGAGAAACTGCTCCCTGAAGAATTTCGATGTCGTATGTCTTGTAGATTTCACGGACCAGATCGCGAACACGCAGGCTGACCGCACCTGTAAGCATTGGCTTGCGATACTTGGTCACCCAAACAAAGTGGTATTTAATGTCATAAAGGCTATGTGAACTTGTACGATAATTTTCCATTCACACAGTGTAAAACAAGAACCTAAGGGATTCGCCTGAAGGCGAGGGTTTTTGACCCATTGTGGAGACAATAAACAACTATACTGTGTAATAGTTGTAAAGTCAATAGGCCATGCATGCCGATAGCAGGACGGCCCATAAGTTTGGTTTACCTAATATGGTTAAGAATCGCTGTGAATTCCAGGTGTTTTCGCGTAAAGCTGCGGCGGTGTTGACGGTTTTTTGGCTGCGGAGCCAATTGATAACCATATTTCAGATACCCGCAAGAATCTGTGGAGCAGCACCGATCCACACACGACTACGGTCTTCGCCGAACGATTCGTCACGCACTCATTGCAATCGATTCTCAATTCCCCAGTGTCCACGGTTCAATTGAAGCAACTGACCTGCGAGATGAGTACACAATTCAAGGAGCGCTTGTCGTTCTGTAACTTTAATTATGGTATTACAAGCAAGTGGCGCCAGAAAAAGGATGAATCTTCCCAGATAGCTCTAATACCAAAATTCGTCAGTTTTATTGAATTTCGTACACTGTTTAGGCCGATAGAAGAGGAAAGGTGAATTGTACCGATTTTTGTCTTAGGGAGTTTTAAGATGTCGACAGTTCGATTGGCACAAAGAACAGTGTTGGCGCTATGTCTGTCGATTTGGACTATTTCTCTCCCTGTTCTTACTGCCAGCGAAAGTTGCATGCTGTGCTCGGTTGCTCATGAGAATCAGTGTAATTGCTCACTCTTGAAGAATGACTGCCCCTCCTCCTCACCGCAGCCATGCAACAAGTGTGTTTCTGGGACCCCCAAAAATGAACTCCCCACTCGTGGACCATGTTCATGTCCGTGCTGCCAATATCTGTCAGAGATAGTTTCAGCGATCCAGGCACCAAAACAGCGTACACAGAAAGAAGGCGGACGAATATTTTTTGGTCTTCAAGTGCAACCGGTCAAATTGCATCCAGTCTTGAATATTCATCAAGCGGCTCCCATCACTCATACTGCTGAGCAGTCTGTTGATCGTTGTATCTGCCTTTGCAGACTCACAATTTGATCTCGACAACGATTGCGGGATTTATCTACTGAGTGGTTAACGTTTAAGTCATTCACTTGTGATTGCCACCCATTCCCGTATTGAGCTTCTCAACTTGTTGGTGCGAGATTTCTTCAAAAATCCTGATTATTAAGCTGCGCGCTAAATAGTCGTCTCGTCATACCGACATTACGTGTCAAATGAAAAGACCATTCAATGCAAATTTCTCTCCGAACACATACTGCCTGGATGAATTGATCTACTCTTAATCGATGCGGATAGTAGGTAAAGAAAACGCAGTCGTCTTCGAGAGAGCACAGGCAAGTGCTACTTGAAACAGTCAGATCGTCGTTTGTCGAGACTGTATTGAAGTCTTTTCGTGATTGTATTCATTTGAAATCACCAATTAGTACAGTGGTCAACTCCCGTTGAGAGGCTTTGGTACATTTCAAACTGGTACTGTGAGCGAAACCAAACTAGGACTGCGCGATGAAAGTTTATCAGAATAATTATCAGAATAATATGGACAACGATCGAGTAACAAGGACGATGTTTTCGGCTCCTAAAGAGGACCTGTTCGCGTCTATTGTTGTGTTCCTTGTAGCGCTGCCACTTTGCATGGGCATTGCCATTGCATCTGGTGTCCCTGTCGCTGCGGGACTGATAACAGGAATCGTTGGTGGACTTGTGGTCGGATATTTTGCAGGTGCTCCACTGCAGGTCAGTGGACCAGCAGCTGGTTTGACCATCGTCGTGTACGAATTCGTACAAAACTATGGATGGGAAACGCTGGGTCTTGCTGTGTTGATAGGTGGAAGCCTTCAGTTGGTTGCTGGGTTATTACATTTAGGACAATGGTTTCGCGCCGTCTCTCCTGCCGTTATCCAAGGTATGCTCGCAGGAATAGGTGTGCTGATCTTATCCAGTCAGTTGCATGTGATGGTCGATGATTTGCCCAAAGAAAGTGGTCTCGCGAATCTGATGACGATTCCGCAAGCTGTGCAGAAGGGAATGCCTTGGCCGGAATGGCGGAGCCAATCTGAGTATCAGGCCCGCGCCCGATTGCTCAAACGATTTGGCACGCTACATGAAGAACAGGTACAAATTCGAACATTGTTTTCAGATGTAATGCTGGATTCACCATCCGAACGAAACAAAAATGAAAGCAAATTAGATTTACTTTCACGCCAGGAAAATGTTGTTCGACAAGTCGAGTTACTTGTGGATGATCTAAATCAGCGTCCTATATTCGCATCTGATTCCGACAGCATGGGAAAACTACGCGCAGCCGCAAATCAAGCACGTGAACAAGTTCAAACGACTATGTATTGTCTTCAGAAAGGTCAGAATGATAAAGCTCATCAATCTTTAGCCGACGCTCAGGATGCACTTGAAAATTTGCTGAATTCTCTGAAGGATCACTCTTGGGCAGCGAAAGTCGGATTACTGACGATCGTCATTCTATGCTTTTGGAAAGTAGTCGCTCCCAAACGCCTGCGGCTGATTCCCGCTCCCCTTGTTGCCATTACCACCGCAACGGTAATGACAGCTTTTCTGCACTTGCCCGTCTTGTATGTTGAGGTGCCCGATAATTTGTGGTCAGAGGTACGTTTTCCAACACTCACAAGCTGGAATAATATACCACTTTTAGAGTTGATAAAAATGGGAGTAATTATCGCAGTTGTGGCTAGTGCAGAGACACTGTTATGCGCCACGGCTGTTGACCAGATTCAGCAGCGATGGCGAACAAACTACGACCGTGAGTTGACTGCTCAGGGGATAGGAAACATCATATGCGGGATACTGGGTGCCTTACCTATGACAGGAGTTATCGCTCGCAGTGCTGCCAACGTTGAAGCGGGTGCTCGCACCCGCCTTTCGACCATCATCCACGGTATTTGGCTATTGATCTTTGTATCATCTCTTGCTTTTTTACTACGAATGATCCCTACTGCCGCTTTGGCCGCCATGCTTGTTTATACGGGCTACAAATTGATCAACCCACAAGCAGTAAGTCAACTGTGGAAATATGGATGGGGGGAAGTTACAATCTATGCGGTGACATTGATTACAATTGTTGGGACCGATTTGCTGACGGGGGTAATCGTCGGTTTTGTCGTCTCAGCAGCCAGATTGCTATACCGTTTTTCCCGGTTACAAACGACTTTCGATGTGGATAAAAATGGAGCCAAAACGGTCTTAAAGATCAACGGGGCAGCCACTTTTCTTCGGTTACCTCAACTAGCCAAGGAACTGGAACGTGTACCTGTCGATGCGAATCTACACATTGATTTTGAGCACTTGGGCTATATTGACCACGCCTGCCTGGAGTTGCTTTTGAATTGGGCCAAACAGCATGAGAGCCAGGGCGGTTCTCTGGTGATCGATTGGGATTCTCTTCACGCCACATTCAAAGGCGAATCACGTTTGAAACATCTCGTTCCCAGTAATAAGGTGGCCTGATTGGGAAGTCCGTTTGGCGGACGTGTCCCATGCTTGGTCTCGTCACATGAGTCGCTGTGAGCTACTTAGCGAAAAGAATTAACTTCTGAATGGCGTGGCGGCGTTTCATCACGTCTGTAGCGTTTTCATTCTGAATTCCTGGAACTGTTGTTTCTTCATGTAGGCGGATAAGTACTGTGTCGAAATACTGGTGCAAGACTTTTCCGGTAAGGAGGTTTCGGTCATGGTGGGAACGAGGGGAGAGGAACTCGACGCGTGGGTGTTCGTCAGTGTTCAAATACAGTGTGTCTCGTCGAACCCATTTGCCTAAATAGAGATCGAATAGATGTCTAGCTCGTGGTAGATAGGGGTCTTGTTGTGCAAGTTGCTGCTGCATTAATTGAAAGCGGTGTTCAAAATTGACGAAATCAACGTGAATCGGTTGATTACTTCCGATTAGAGCTAGAACCGCTCCGTGCGACTCCAAATTCCCCCACCAGAGTGTTGTTTCAGGGTACACCGAAGCAAAACTGTCTGCAATCAGTTCAAATTCTCTTGCTCCCAACTGGTACAATGGTAACCATTGACAAAACAGACCACCAGGTTTGAGACGTTTGTGGACAAGGCGATAGTGCTGAACCGTATAAAGATAACCGGTCAGGCTTTCCCAAGGTACGAACAGGTCGGAAATGATCACGTCATAGAGTTGGTTATTAACTAGCATATCATGGCGGGCATCGTCCAACCGGACTTCCACTTTGGGATGGTCTACAACTCCATTGTTGAATTCAGACATCAGTCGCGCTGCTTCGACAACTTCGGGAATTAGTTCGACAATTTTGATCTTTGCAATTTCGTCGAAAGACAAAGCAGCAGAGGCGGTAACTCCTGTGCCCAGTCCTAAAAATAGCACATCGTGTGGCCTGTGGTGTAACAGAAGGGGGATTTGCGTTTGGCGTCGTTCACGGATCGAATTATCGCCAGTTGCTCCGTGCCGGTAGTGCAAATTCTGCCTTAGCTTCCATACATTGTTCTTAGTGCTGCGGACGACATCAATCCAACCATAGGCGGATTCCCAACGGTGAACAATTTCTTCATCTGCCATCGAAGATGGACGCATCCAATGTGTCGATCCAATTCCCAAAATGATGATTAATGGGAGAGAAGTGAGACTTCCTAACAGTGCGAGGCCGATGTGACGACAGCGAATGAAAGTAGCAAGAGAAATCAGCCAAAATACTAGTGCTACAATTCCGAATGATGACCACAGACCAAATATGGGCAAGAGCACGAAGCTAGCAGAGACAGAGCCAACTGCTGCAGCAAACGTGTTGAACATCGTTAGGCTCCCTACCAATTGCCCGGTTACTTTGGGATATCGAAACGATTGCCAGATTAACGGTAGCAGAACACCTAGCAATGTCACCGGAGGTAATACCACAATCGTAACCAATCCCAGTCCACCGAGTAGATAGCTTTTGAATGACTCACCACTTTTAAAATATTCCAACTCCGTTACTCGAACAAATACGATCACTGAAGCGGTAATTGCGACAGCCCCTATCCATGTAACCACACCTACCAGTTTTTCATCTCCCACGGGCTGGCTTAGCAGTGGGACAGCAACAGCTCCCAGAGCCAATGCAAAAAGAAAGATAGCTACAATGGCTCCGAAAGTGTACGTGCTATTATGGAAGACAAGCGAGAAAAGTCGTATATATAGAACTTCCAAAGCCAACGTTGTAAATCCACAGAGTGCAGCAATGATCGACCACCATAACCAGTCAGAAGCGTCGGAAGTCAATGTGTCAGTCGATTCGTTGTAATCGGGTGGCCCCAAACTCAGTTCTGGAACACTGGCGAGTTTGGATTCCACAATCAATTTACAGTAGTTGGTAAGTGCGTATCGTCGAGCCAACACTAGTGCCATGATACCAGAGAAAGCAGAAAGCCCTGCAGCAAAGTAGTTGCTACCTCGAACGCCGACAATAACTAATAGAAATAGCGTGGCACTGACGACACCGACGAATGCTCCGGCTGTGTTGAATGCATAAGCAACAGAGATGCGGTCGATGGCTGTTTTTCCACTGGGTGAGAGAAACTCAGCCATGAGGGGTAATGTTGCTCCCAACGCCGTTGTAGACGGCAAGAGCACCAAAAAGCAGTATATCCCACGCAGTGAGGTTTGGATGGCAGGCGATGAATTCATCAGCCATGTCAGAAGTGATGTGGATTCTGTCAGGAACAGGATTGATGGGACCAGACTGGACCACACGGAAACAATCAATTCCATAATACCGTAGGCCACCAGCGGCGAGACGCGAGATGCATAACGTCCTCCAACCGCATATCCAATGGCCATTCCCGCAAAGTAGCTTCCCAGTACAACGGCCGCAGCATGCACAGTATGCCCGAATAACAATCCGATTTGCCGCGTCCATGAAATTTCGTAAATAAGCGCAGCCGCTCCGGAGAGGAAGAAAACGAAGTAGCAAAGGAGAAGGAGTCTAATATCGAGAGTTGATTCCTGAGAATCATGGCAATAATGTACAGCACTTTGAGAGCCCGGCTCATTATTCATCTTAATTATGTATCCAATCTTCCAATTGTTCCTGTGATCCTGTCAATAACCAGTGAATGGTTATCGTGCTGATCAAAATACTTAAAGCAGAAAATACTATCCAGAAATAGACTCTAAGTTGTGCAGTCCCTGCCAGATAAAGAGCGGAATCCGCTTTCCTTCACGTTGGCGATCTCTACGGTAGAGATCACACCACGGATTACAAATTACCATTTCAAAAAAACTGTGTTTAAATTTTAGGTTGATATGCTAATAGTCGTAATGCGTTGGCAACGACGAGTAACGTACTTCCTTCGTGGAAGATAATCGCAACTCCGATTCCAGCCACTCCCAACAAAGCTGATGGAATCAATAATGCAATCACGCCTAATGAGACGATCAGGTTTTGCTGAATTATCGTACGCGTCTGACGTCCCAGTCCGACTGCAAAGGGAAGCTTAGACAGATCATCGGCCATCAGCGCGACATCAGCGGTTTCCAATGCCACATCGGTTCCACCCGCTCCCATTGCAATTCCGACCGATGATGCCGTCAATGCTGGCGCATCGTTGACACCATCACCTACCATCGCCACGTAGCTAAATCGGGCGAGATAGTCCTTCACTGCAGACACCTTTTCGTCCGGTAACAAACTGGCTCGATATTCAGTGAGCCCAACTTCCTGACTTATGGCCGTGGCCACACACTCGTTA
>JAJDEL010000088.1 GCA_029259835.1 Planctomicrobium sp.
CAGGACCGTGCCAGCCGTGAACTACTTGCTCAGTTGAATCGCAAACATCTCGAGGAAACAGGAGTCGACGATGCAATGCTGGCACGCATGCACAGCTATGAATTAGCCGCAAAGATGCAATTGGCTGTTCCGAAAGTGACCGACTTGAATCAAGAAACCGCTGCGACAAGGGAGATGTATGGGCTGAACGAAACCGAGACCGCTGACTTCGGAGCCCGTTGTCTTTTGACGCGTCGTTTGCTGGAACAAGGTGTGCGTTTTGTTCAATTATTTTCCGGAGGTTCATTTGGTTCTCCGAGAATCAATTGGGATGGGCATGAGGACGTCAAAAAGAACCATTCGCGCGAAGCAGCACGCATGGATCAACCAGTGGCGGCATTGATCAAAGATTTACGACAACGAGGAATGCTCGAAGACACACTTATTCTGTGTACTTCAGAATTTGGTCGTACGCCGTTTACCCAATCAGCAGCGGACAAAGTCGGAACGGGTCGCGACCATAATATGTATGGCTTTTCGATTTGGATGGCAGGTGCCGGACTCAAGCATGGAATGGCATACGGTTCAACCGACGATGTCGGTTGGAAAGCCGTAGAAAACCCGGTTCACTGGTACGACTACCATGCCACAGTGTTGCATTTACTCGGTATCGATCATGAACGATTGACCTATTACCACAACGGGATCCAGCGACGTCTCACGAACGTTCATGGCGAGGTTTTGCATGGAATTTTGAGCTAACAGCCCAGTGCATCATATGTTGACTTAAAATCGCTATCCACCGGAACTACGATCCCGATAAACACAAGGAGCTTCATTTGGCATTCCGTTTTCGACTCCACATTCACGGTGCTTTTGCACTCTTGATGATCGTCTCTTCGGTTGCGGCGGACGAGTCTCTGGAAACTCGGCTGAGAGAGATGTCTCCGACCACTATTGCTGCGCAGGCCAAGCAGCGAGGTAATCCGAAAGCGGGAGCGCTGGTTTTCTTCAAGTCTGCCGCAGCATGTGTGAAGTGTCACTCCAGTGGGAAAGCTGCCACTCCCTTGGGACCAGACTTGGCAGCGGTCGGCCAAGAAACAACGGATCAGCATATCATCGAATCGATCTTGCACCCCTCGCACAAGATTCGAAAAGGCTTCGAAACCATCTCGATCGTGACCATCGATGGGAAAGTCGTGACTGGTTTGGTGGCAGCAGACGAAGACAAACGACTCGTAGTGCGCGACGCGACGAATCTTGAGCAAGAGATCATCATCAAGAAGAGCGATATCGAAGAGAAGATCATCAGTGAGAAATCGATGATGCCCGACGGTCTCGTCTCGTCGTTACGCGATGAACGACAGTTTTATGACCTTGTACGATATGTCATGGAAGTCGCACGAGGTGGTTCTCGACGCGCCGATCAACTCAAACCGAAACCTCAGGATTTGATCGTCATCGACGATTCTAAGAATCTGGATCACGCTGGAATTCTTCGCTCGCTAAGTGGCAAAGATTTTACGACCGGAAAGGCAATTTATCTCGGGCACTGTAAGAATTGCCATGGTCTGGACGGAAATACTCCAAAACTCCCCACTGCGCGAGCCTTCGGCAGGCAGAAGCTCAAGTACGGTGCTGATCCCTATAAAATGCTGCTGACACTTTCTCGCGGCAACGGAATGATGGCCCCCATGACGCATCTCTCCCCCAAAGAGCGTTACCAAGTGGTCCACTACATTCGTGAAGCATTCATGAAGCCAAGCAATCCGGAATACACAAAACTCGACGATGACTATCTGGCGAGTCTTCCGAAGGGCATCGGGAATGGCGAATTCTCCATCACATCAGACCGAGATTTCGGTCCTGTGCTTGGATCGCAGTTGGGAACAGAGGTTAACAACGCGATCACCTTCCGGCTTCCCCATGATATTACTGCTAGCTACGACTTACACCGCATGCGTTTGAATGAAGTCTGGCAGGGTGGATTCCTCGACCTCTCGCAAACACAGCACTATCGTCAGCGCGGAGAACGCATGCCGCAAATCGATGGTCAAGTGATCCTCGGCCTGGGTGATTGGCAGTGGGCTTTCGGCGATTCGTTCGAGATTCCCTCAGAGGCGAAACCACCTCGCGGCCCAGTTCGAAAAGACTGGTTTCAATACAGTGGGCACTATCTCTTTTCAGATCAAGCAGTATTGAGCTATGGGATTCATGGTCGCAAAGTTCTGGAGACGATTCAGGCCGACAAGTCGGGCGAGATTGTCATGCTCAGCCACACTTTGCGAGTTGAACCGAGTCAACAAGAGTTGAAGCTTTGCGTTGGAAAGCTTGATAGTCGAATCGATCCGTCCGGATTGATCCAAAAAGGCAAGACCAGTGTGACGGGACTTACCGGCAATGCGAAAGATCACATCGCGGTTGTTTCCGGATCACCGAACGCACTCGGCAACCAACCTAAACGGCGTGACAAGTCAAACTTCTCCAATTTGCCACGGCATATCATTGCATCTGAGGAGGCGCGAAAACTTGACCTGGGAACACCGGATCGAACAATCCTTGTCCGCTTCCGTACGAAAGGCTCCGGTACGTTGATCGCCTCGACACCAGCAAAAGGTCAGTGGGCACCCAACGGCAAAACGTTGTTCGTGCGTGGTCAACGTCTCGTTTACGACATTGGCTGGGTCGGAGCAATGACGAGTAAAACAAATGTTGCTGATGGAAAATGGCATAACGCCGTGTTAATTGTTAGTCACGAAAAGACTCGGCTCTTTGTTGATGGTAAGTTGGAATCTGAGAAAAAAGCATTTCGTCGTGATCCCGTGACCGATCATGTCCTCAAGATTGGTGCAACTGCAACTAACTTTGGAGGCGACTTCGATGGTGATATCGAGTCGGTTCACATTTTTGATAAGAAGTGGTCAGACAAAGAAGTGCAAGCATCCGCAGATCTCTTACAAAAAAATAATCTCGATTCACTCCTGTCTTGGAAACCGGAGAGATCGGAAGTTAACTCGAATCCAAAGATTGTCGCAGAAGATAAACCAGCGCCACTTGCTCCATTTGTCGCCGCAGCAATCGATGGGGAAACAAATGGATTGACCTGGGAGATTGACGAAGCTGGACGAATCATATTGATGATTCCCGCTGCGACAAAGCCTCGCGTTTTTCGCGTGCTTCGCGGTGCTGCAAGTGGAGACGAATCATTGGCACTGTTCGTCAAACACTCGCAATCTATCTCCACCAATCAGAAATTAATCGATCCAAAAAGCATGACTCACGGCGGTCCGCAACGCTGGTCGCAAGAGTTGACTGTTCAAGGCGAACTTGGTGAATCAATTAATGGCTATGCACTAGATACGATCCCTGTTCCGTTTGAAAATCCTTGGAACGCTTGGATGCGAACCAGTGCAATCGACTTCTTCGATGATGGACGAGCGGTGGTGACAACCCAGGGAGGAGACGTTTACATCGTATCCGGTATTGATAGCCAACTCCAAAACGTGACTTGGAAGCGATTCGTGGCTGGGTTATTCGAACCATTTGGCGTTCGAGTTGTCGACGGCATGATTTATGTGACTTGCCGTGATGGAATTAAACGCCTGCATGATTACGACAACAACGGTGAGGCCGATTTTATAGAAGCATTCTGGATTGATGACGATGTCTCAAGCATGTTCCATGCTTACAACTTCGATTTGCAAACCGACTCTAAAGGCAATTTCTATTTTGCCAAAGCGGGGCAGTACACACAGCATCACCGGCCCGGAACAATTATGCGTGTCCCTCCCGAGGGTGGTCGAGCAGACGTAGTTGCCTGGGGAATTCGGACACCGAACGGCATGGGGAAATTGGACGACGACCGTTTCACCGTCTCGGATAATCAGGGACCGTGGATACCAGCCGGGAAGGTCTCATTGATCAAACCAGGGAGCTTCCTTGGAAATATGCCAATCAACAAGGAACAGGATGCTTGGCTTAAAGCAAAGCATGGCGGCATTCTACCGACGACTTTTGATGAACCGATTATCTGGACACCGCAGGAGTTGGACAACTCTTGTGGAGGACAGATTTGGGTTGCAGATGAACGCTTTGGCCCACTCTCGGGGCGATTGATTCATTCATCCTATGGCAAAGGCTGGCTCTACTACATGTCGCTGCAAGAGATTAATGGTCAGACGCAAGCGTCGATTGTGACCCTGCCACATCAATGGGATGCCGGTGTCATGCGATTACGAGTCAGTCCAAACGATGGTCAACTCTACGGTACCGGCCTTTCTGGTTGGCAAGGACCACCAGAGGGAAAGGATGGTTGTTTCCAACGGCTTCGCTACACTGGCGACTCGGTTCGTATTATCGAGAACGTGGCTGTCACATCAACCGGGCTGGAACTCACCTTCAATTTCGCACTTGATCCCCAGACGGCCAAGGAACCAATGGCATGGCAGGCTGAAATGTGGAACTATTTGTGGTCTAGAAAATATGGTTCTGATCAGTTTTCCGTTCTTACTCCTGGCAAGAAAGGTCACGACAAATTGTCCATCCGAAAAGTCACGTTGGCCGGAGACCGAAAGTTAAACCTGACCATCCCAGACCTACAAGCTTGCGATCAACTCTCCTTAAAGATGAATTTCAAGGATCAATCAGGAGAGAGCTTTATCGAACATGTCTATCTGACCATTCACGCGCAACCATAAGTGTCCTTCTTCGGCAAACTTCATTCCGCGGATGTACAAAAACCTTGAACATCCCTTAACAGCAAAAATTCAGATCGAAACTCGCAAGGAGGATTGAAACGCTGATTGTTGGAACGAATGCTTTTCAGCTGCCAACAGCGCAGGAGTGATATTCCGTGTCACGAATCCTTTCAGCGCAGACCACGATCTTGGTTGATCACCACTTTTCGATGTTGGTTGATAGTTACTTCAACCCCGTCGCCAGTAGTGTCCCAGCAATCCATTGCGTTGGGTTGAACGCGAACAACTTCACACAGCTTTTCACCATTTGGAATAGATCTTGTCAGCAATGCTGCATTGACGGCAGGCCTGTTTCCCTGAGATTCCTTGAGCGATCACCACTTTCACTTCTCGAAGCTTGTGAATGTTCTGTTCTGTTGTGTAACGTACTTGAGACACTTTTCTGCTCCATACCAAAACGGTTTTGGTATTGAAACCGTTTTAATCAAGGAGAACGAAGAATGCCCCATCCAGGAAAACTGGTGTGAGTCTGCGGTGGAAAGGCAGCTGCCCCATACTCACAACCCCGTACACCTGTGCGGCCAGGACGTTACGTCGTTTGAACCGTAAAAGGTCGAGCCCCGGTCTCATATCTTGAAAAACGTTGATTTTTCAGTTTCTGACTCAGCCGAATCAGCGACGGAGGAATTTCCCAGATGGCCGAGAGCGAGCTTGCCATGTCGGAAAACAAAAAGCCTACTACCCGTGGGAGTCGAGGTATCTCGCTCAGGTCGGAGAGTTCTCAAGTCATACTGTATTTGCAATTTTCATATGAAGAGACCAAACCTAGGCTGCGGTCTGAGTGATGGTGCATGATTACAGTTCTCGATACTTGATTCAGTCGTCGTGAAAGCCCTTCTGCATGAAGTTCAATGACAAGAAACTTTCCTCGACTCCTGCTCCGGCCCTTGTATCTTTCAGGTGACTGCAAATGAATCTTGATTTTCGTTAGAAAACTAAGGCCGTTGAATTGGCTGCGCAGCCAATACAACGGCGCGAGCGGCAGATCGTCCGGCCTTTGGTCATTTAGACCGTCGTGCAGCCTGATCGTCGCTCACTTTTGCATGCTTCAACCCGAACAGTCGCCTGAGCGGTGCAACCACATCAGCTCGCATTAGCAAGACAGTGTGATCTTATCGCAAGTATGCAATGGCGTCTTCGCATGACCGATGAAAACAAAGTCTCCACTCAGTTCGAAACCTTCGTCGGAATCGATGCCTCTAAAGACAAATTTGACGTCGCTTATTCACATCTCACGAAAGGAAAAACGTTTGCCTACACAAAAACAGGTCTCGAGAATTTCTGCTCTCCTTGAAAGAACCCTGTGTCGCTCTGGTCTGCCTGGAAGCGACTGGAGGACTTTTTTCCTCACAACTCATCAGGGGTGAAGATACGATGCCAGGCGCCCACTAATCCTTGGAGAACTTCAGTACCACGAACTACCCTGAGAGTGACGTAAAACACCGGAAAAGAGTGTGAGCCGATGAAAGGGATTGAAAATCCCCAGTGAACGATTAGACCAGGGAAATCACTGGTTTTTCACGGTGTCATTGCTGTCTCAACAACTGCTTGACATGCATGAGGTCGCTGGTTCAAATCCAGCCGGGTGCATTTCTTATGAAATGAAAAAAACAGCGACACTATTTTCAAATGGTGTCACTGTTTTTGTTTCTCAGAATTTTGTCAGCAAAACACATCTACAAATCACCGTGGTCGACGATCTTGGTCACTGCAACTTCCATCGTTGTTCGAGGAAGTTCGATGCTGACTTTGTCGCCGACTTTTTTGCCGAGAAGTGCTGTCGCAATCGGGCTAGTCGTGAGAATTTTCATGACGGGACCGTCGTAGTCTTCTTCACCGAGACCGACAAATTCGTATGTTTCTTCTTCGTCGAGATCAATATCCTTGATCGTTACGGTTGATCCGAATGTCACAACTCCTTTCGGCATATCCGCTTTGTCGACGATATCACACTCGGAAAGCTTGTGTTTCAACTGCCCGATTTTGGCGGCAATGCGACCTTGCTCTTCCCGCTGTCCGTGATATTCAGCGTTCTCTTTGAGATCGCCTTCGGCGCGTGCTTCAGCAATTTTCTCAGCAATTTCAGGCATCACAACTTCATCGAGTCGCTTAATCTCGGCTTTGAGTTTCTCGTAACCCTCGCGAGTAATCGGTTGGCGGGCCATGCTGATTCCCTCTGGTTCTAAAATTCCAACTACGACCAAAACGAAGTTCCGAGTCGTGATTATCGATCTGTGTTTGAAAAAGAACACGGAGCGCGACATGAAGGTCGCGCTCCGTGTTTGTTAGGTTTGTGTTAAGCGATTCTATTGAAATGATCCAATCTGCTCAACTCCACTCCCATCTCACCGCCTGAAAATCGACTCTATCCTTAGAAAATCAATCAGGGCTTGCGGAACCATCAGCCGATTATGATATGATAGCTGGTCTGTTTTGTCCTGACATCTTTCGCAATTTAAGATTGACATGATTAAATTTCTGGGAAATAGTTCCAGGCACTGTGATGGAATTCCCCGTCGAGAGTTTCTGCGTGCAGGAGCTCTCGGATTCGGCGGGTTGACGCTTGCACAATTGCTGAAGCTAGAAGCCCAGGCCGGAATAACTCAATCACATAAAGCGGTCATCAACATTCATCTCGATGGCGGGCCTCCGCAGTGGGAAACCATTGACCCAAAACCACACGCTCCAGCGGAAATTCGAGGTGAGTTCGAACCAATCTCGACAGCGATTCCAGGCGTTCAAATCTGCGAGTTGATGCCGAAAGTTGCATCGATTGCAGATCGATTTACGTTCATCCGCACGCTCGTTGGTTCCGCCGGTCGGCACGATGCCTTTCAATGTCAGTCCGGCTACAACTTCAAAGACCTTGCTTCGTTTGGTGGGCGACCGGCGATGGGTTGCGTCATTAGCAAACTGCTAGGAAGTCCAGAAGACGCCGCGCCTCCGTTTGTCGATATCATGCAGGGACGCCCGCTTGTTCGCAACAGTGCTCGCCCAGGTTTTTTGGGGCCATCGTACCAGCCGTTTCGTCCGGATATTTCGCACCTCTTTTCAAGAGAACTCGAAGCTGGGATGAAAGGAGAACTGAAGCGACTGGGAAAAGATCACCAGATGAGTTTGGAGTTGAACGAATCTCTCTCTGCAAAAAGACTCGACGACCGAAAATCACTTCTCAATGGGTTTGATCGCATCCGCAGACAAGTTGATGCGAGCGGAATGATGGATGCGATGGATCAATTCAATCGTCAGGCAACTGAAATTCTAACGTCGGGGCAACTTGCGGAAGCAATGGACTTGTCCCGTGAAGATCCTCAAGTCGTCGCTCAATATACAGCACCTGTCCGCAAGGACGATCTCGCCTCATATACCAGCGATGGTCCTCAGTCTCCGCAAAAGTTGCTGCTGGCGCGCCGCTTGATTGAAGTTGGAGTTCGGGTTGTCAGCGTTTCTGTCAGCGACTTTGACACGCACAGGAACAACTCTTCCCGAATGCGAACCCTGATGCCGATAGTCGACTTTGGATTGCACGCCCTGGTCACCGACCTTGAGAATCGCGGGTTGCTCGACGATGTCTCCATTGTCGTCTGGGGAGAGTTTGGACGGACACCGAAAATAAACTCCAACGGCGGGCGAGATCATTGGCCGCGCGTCGGACCATGTTTGCTAGCAGGCGGCGGAATGAAGAACGGGCAAGTCATCGGAGGAACAGACCGACTTGCAGCCACGGCTGTCTCTAGACCTGTCACTTACAAAGATGTCTTCTCAACTCTGTATCGAAATCTCGGTCTGGACGCCCAACAAATCACGCTTCCAGACCCGCAAGGACGACCGCAGTATCTTATCGACGATGCAGAGCCGATTGAGGAGTTGGCTTAGAGATAGTTACAGGAGTACGCCGTCACCACAGATCTCAAATGTGTAATGTGTGTCGGAGGGGCAATCTCAATCAGTGCGAAGATTCCTCAGAAGCCGGCTCTTCGAAAGAACAAAGACGACCACAACTACCTGAATTCTGAACGGTTCCGCACAATGCGGCTATCGTGAACAGGCTCGTGACGTAAATCCCCTTGCCGTAGAAATTGCTCACTCTTAAGCCATAGAGATGGTGAACTCCGTCCACTGGTTCAGCAATCAAACCCCAGACGAGAATCGTCATGAACATTGTCAGGAGTACCCCAACCCAGCCACCCTTCGCGATGATGGGAGTCAAAACTCTCCAATTCACGGCAAGTAACCAGAACGCAATCCAGGCCAAAAGGGGGGTCCAGGGAGCAATAAATTGCACCAGTTCCACCAGCAGTTGAGCAACAGCAACAACAACATTCCAGATTGACTGTAGGACTTCCATCAAGTTTCTTCCGCGAAAAAGGCGTTTCTAACAGGTGCAGAGTCGCGAATTCCGGCTTAGGTTTCAAGTGTCCCGATGGACCAACGCCCTTTGCTTCTCAGCAGTAGGAATGAAAGCCGCGTTGCCCGCCCTTTCCTTAAGTTGGGTCGAGCGGGTAGGATGGTGCGACGGAAATATGCGTCCCAGACCGGGACTCTCACAGAAGGAATTAAGATGTCGGCAGCGAACAGCGAAGCAATTCAGAAACTCAACAAAGCGCACCAAGACATTCGCGAACAAATGTCCAAAGTGATCATCGGCCAGGAAGAAGTCATCGATCAGTTGCTCATCGCACTCTTTAGTCGAGGTCACTGCCTGCTGGAAGGTGTGCCGGGGCTGGCGAAGACGTTAATGATCAATTCGTTGGCAGAGTGCCTTTCAATGAGCTTCTCTCGAATTCAGTTCACACCCGACCTCATGCCAGCTGACATTACCGGGACAGATGTTCTCGCCGTGAATCAGGAAACTGGCGAGCGAGAGTTTCGATTCATCAAAGGGCCGTTGTTTCACAATGTTGTTCTGGCAGACGAAATTAACCGCACACCACCGAAAACTCAGGCGGCACTTCTCGAAGCGATGCAGGAACATCAGGTGACTGTTGGGCAAACGCGGCATCAACTCAGCGCCCCGTTCTTCGTTTTGGCGACACAGAACCCGATTGAGCAGGAAGGAACATATCAACTGCCGGAAGCGCAGCAGGACCGTTTTATGTTCAAAGTTTTTGTTGACTACCCTTCGTTCGAAGAAGAGAAGCTCATCGCCAAAGCGACAACTGGGAACATCAAGAACGAAATCACACCAGTGCTCACTGGCGAGGAAATTTTGGAGTTGCAAGCAATCGTTCGGGAAGTCCCCATCACCGATCATCTTGTGGACTATGCATTGGCACTCGTGCGGCAAACACGAATCGGTCAGGAAGGCGTTCCAGATTTTGTGAACGAATGGATCAGTTGGGGTGCCGGTCCCCGTGCTGTGCAGTACTTGCTTCTCGGATCGAAAGCTCGCGCGTTATTGAATGGACGAACCAGCGTTTCAACAGAAGACATCGCCGCCCTCGCCGGCCCGATATTAAGACATCGCATTGTGACGAACTTCTCCGCGGAGAGTGATGGCATTACAACTGACGATGTCATCGAACGACTCATCGAAGAAACGCCAGCGAAAGAAGGCGAACTCACAACGGACCCGCGATTGAAGAAGATGTTCGCCGCTCCGGTTACGGCGTCCTGAATGTGCGGCTAAATATGTTGCTTAGAATGAATTGAATTTCCTCGCAAACGATTATTGAATCTGTGCCGAAATCGACTGATCAAATTCTGCCGTCCGATGCGATCTCGCGGATCTCTCGCCTGGAAGTTCAGGCGCGTCAGATCGTCGAAGGCTTTCTATCTGGTCAGCACCGCAGTCCTTATTTTGGGCAGTCGATTGAGTTCGTTCAGCACCGTGAATATGTCCCTGGTGATGACATTCGGCGGATCGATTGGAAAGCTTGGTCAAAAACCGACAAATACTACGTCAAGCAATATGAGGAAGAGACGAATCTGCGGACAACAATTTTAGTTGACGCCAGTGAGTCAATGCAGTTCAGTTCCAGCGAAATCAGCAAGTACGACTACGCCAGTTCGATTGCTGCCTGCCTCACATACTTACTGCTCAGGCAGTCAGACGCCGTAAGCCTTTCCGTTTTTGATGAAGAAATCAGGCGGCGCGCTCCATCGCGTAGTCGACATACACATCTCGGGACAATTCTCTCCGTTCTCGCTGAAGAACGTGCGTCCAAGAAAACGAGCATGTACCAACTGCTGCGGACAGTTGCTGACGAAAAGACTGAGAAAGGGATGGTCGTTCTGGTCTCTGATCTTTTTGTTCCGGTCGAAGACCTGTTCAGAGGGCTGCGAATGCTCAAGAAACGTGGACACGAAGTGCTGTTGTTTCACGTTCTCGACGATCAGGAACTCGACTTCAATTACTCCGGCACGACTCGCTTTGAAGGATTGGAAGATGTTGGCGAATTAACATGCGATCCGAAATCGCTTCGTGATGGATATCAGGCAGCAATGAACGCCTTTCTTGACGAAGTTCGTCGGCGTTGTGCACGCAACATGATCGACTACCAAACCATCCGCACCAGCGAACCACTCGACGCCGTACTGCGACACTACATGAACCACCGCGTCGGCTTGCGTGGTTCCATCAGGTAGCATCGTTTGCGTTTCACACTGAGTCATTTACACTGAGTCATTTACACTGGGCAAAAAGTATGCTGAGACTTGTTCCAGCATTTTTTCGGTGACCATAATCCAGTCTGCGTTCTTTCTTACTTTGAGATAATTTCATGCTGAAACTTGCTGTTCAAGTTCAATTGACTTTCTGTTTGATAGCGTCGATCTGTTCTGCTTCGGACATTCTTTTGGAGACAGAAAGTTTTGACAACCACGGAGGTTGGAAGCTCGATACTCAGTTCATCACCGAAATGGGATCGCCGTACCTGCTGGCGCATGGATTGGGGAAATCTGTTGACGATGCAAACACAACAATCAACGTCGACCAGTCAGGCACTTACCACGTTTTCGTTCGTACAAAAGATTGGGTTGCGCGCTGGAAAGCAGAAGGGGAACCTGGTCGCTTTCAGGTGATGGTCAACGGGACTGCCTTGAAAGAAACCTTCGGAACGAAAAGTCCTGAGTGGTTTTGGCACGATGGGGGCGAAGTGAAGTTAGCTGCGGGTGAAAATAAAATTTCCTTGCACGACCTCACCGGATTTGATGGTCGTTGCGATGCAATCTACTTCACTCAAGGAGATGAAAGTCCTCCAAACGATGCGAATAATCTGGCGAGTTGGCGTCGTGAGAAACTTGGTTTGACTGAAAAAATCACGAGCAAAAATGGCTACGATCTTGTCGTCGTTGGTGGGGGTTACTCAGGGATGGGGGCGGCTCTTTCTGCTGCTCGTGCTGGTTGCAAAGTCGCACTCATTCAAAATCGCCCTGTCCTCGGTGGAAACGGATCGAGTGAAGTTCGTGTCTGGGCAATGGGGAACATCCGTCGCGGCAAGTACCCGCGCATCGGTGAAATCGTCGACGAGTTCTCCGATCACGCGAAAAAATCTCCCGGTACCTACGAAGAATTTGAAGACGCGAAGAAGGAAGCAATTGTCCGCGATGAGAAAAATATCGATCTGTTCCTGAACCATCACGCTTACAAGGTCGATACGACTGGCGAGCATATTACCGCCGTCTATGCATTCGACACGCGAACGAGTGCGCATTCAAAAATCGAAGGGACATTGTTCTGCGATGCAACCGGACATGGCACGATTGGTGAATTCGCCAAAGCCGATTGGGATATGGAAAAATCCGGTCGCATGGGGATGAGCAACATGTGGGCCTGGGGCGAAGGCGAAAATGATGTCAACTTCCCGAAAACGCCTTGGGCGCTTGATCTGGCGATGAAAGATTTCCCTTATCCGCGTGATCATCACGGACAATGGTTTTGGGAAAGTGGCTTTGATAAAGATGCGATTGGCGATGCGGAAGGGATTCGTGACTGGAATTTAAGAGCCGTCTACGGGGCTTTTAACGCAATGAAGAATCGAGACGGTGCAGACAAACACAAAACTGCATTCTTAACATGGATCGCCTACATCGGTGGGCCGCGCGAGTCTCGTCGGTTGATCGGCGATGTTCTGCTGACTGAAGAAGACGTTGTTTCCAAGCGAGACTTCCCAGACGGTTGTGTCCCGAGTACCTGGTCGATTGATTTGCACTACCCCAAAAAACAATACGCTGAAAAATTCCCGGACAATCCGTTCATCTCCGTCGCCGTCCATGGAAAAGGTGTCGACCGCAGCTATGGCTATCCGGTTCCGTACCGCTGCTTTTACTCTCGAAACATTGACAATCTGTTCATGGCAGGCCGCTGCATTAGCGTGTCGCACGAGGCTCTCGGGACGGTTCGCGTTATGAAAACTTGCGGAATGATGGGTGAAGTCGTCGGGAAAGCGGCTTCGGTTTGCATCTTGCGAAACTGCTTCCCGCGAGACGTCTACGAACGCTACTGGTCCGACCTCGACGGACTCCTCAAACTCCCTGGTAAAGCTTATCGAGAAAACGTGAAAGCCGAGTTTACAATTCCAGACGATGCCCTCATTTCCGCCGGACCACATGGCCCACCATCTGGCCTCGACACTGCGAAGCTGCCTGGAATAGTCGTTGATGATCGCCAGGCAAAGAAAACTGGAACGTGGACAGAAGGTCAAGGTTTGAAAGGCTACGTCGGCTATGGTTATGTATACGCCAGTCCAAACAGTAATTCGAAAATCACGTTCTCACCGAAAGTCGACAAAGCCGGTGTGTACGACGTCCGAGTTGCTTATCTTCCTCACGAAAACCGTGGTACACGCGTCGCGGTGACCCTCTCCGCAGGCAGCACAACTGAAACCGTACGAGTCAACATGACAAAATCCGCAACTCTAGAACACGACTTCTACTCCATCGGCAAAGTCACTCTCAAAGCTGGCGAGACAGTTCAGGTCACCGTCTCCTCAATAGACGCCGGCGGCAACGCCCATGCTGATGCTGTGCAGTTAATGAAAGTTCAATAGCCGTTTGAGTTGAGCGGTGGCGGGTTCAATGTTGAAGCGAAATTGAATAACCTGCTCTCCGTCGCTTCCTCAACTCCTCACGTACCGAGTCCAGAGTTCAATGTGAATGGAACGTTTGGTCGTCAGACTCTCTAAGGTCGGGATCTCAGCGTTCCGCAACGTGCAATTCACCAAATTGTCTTGTGCGGAATCCATAGGAATTAATGCAGTCTTTGAATGCTTTGAGACATTGTAAATCGTGGCATTCGACAGCACAGCAGCGTGTCTTTAACAGAAACTGCGTGCCACCATCTCGGAAAACTGGAAGCTCTGCGCCTTCAACGTCCATCTTGAGAAGATCGATCTGAGGGAATTTTGACGCTTCCCACAACTCGTCCATCGTGTACGCACGGACTCGCTCTGAACATGCAGACAATTCCGGAATCGTTTGTGTTGCCCAATGCCGTCCATCTCGAAAGGTGCCGCGGCTGATCGCCAAAGTTCCCTTTTTCGACCATACGGCACCATGCAAGAGCCGGCATCGATTTCGAAATGGTTGTAAGTTCACCTGCGCAATCTCAAAGTTTTGAATGTCTGGTTCAACCGCTAGGATTTGCACTCTCGGGTTATTCAGAAGAAAAAAGAGGCTTGCCAATCCGATATTGGCTCCGGTATCAATGAGAAATTCTGCCTCCGCAACTCCGGGCAAATCGTACTGTTTCTCTAATAAAACTTGTCGAAAAACTGCGAAGTCGCTCGTGTCGTTACGTAGTCGGATCGGGCTTTCTGCATCGCGCAGCCAAACTTCAGTTTGCCCATTCGGGAAATGACTCAATTTTTCGATGCAAGAGAGTGCCGTATCGACCGGCTGGATGCCGGGTCCGGCGAGAAACGTACGGAGTTCGTTTTCGTCGGACAATTGCAGGCGAGACACATCTGTCCTGTTATTTCCGGCTAACGAAGTTGTCGAGTCAATCTCAGTGAGTTTCATTGTCTCAGTCCACTTCATAACAGGTCTCTCTGACATAGAAATGAAGAGACGTTGCGCCAAGGGTGTGTGCGCTGCGAGTCAACATGACCAAACTCGCCTCACTCGAAAACGAGATCGACTCTATCGGCAAAGTCACCCTCAAAGCCGGAGAGCCAATCCAGGTGGCAGTCTCCACAAAAGACGCTGGCGGCAACGCGCATGCCGATGCTGTGCAGTCGATGAAAGTTGAAATACTTTAAATTGAGCAGCTTGCTCGCTGCATTCGAACAGTAGACCTACTGTTTCGGTCGCACAAATTCCTGCCTCAGAACTTCTACGGTTTCCCAACTGGCGCAGCCTTCTATGTGGTCATTGACCATGCCCATTGCCTGCATGAAGGCGTAC
>JAJDEL010000871.1 GCA_029259835.1 Planctomicrobium sp.
CAGCGACAAATATCGGTTCGCTCATGCAGTTGTGTGCCGACCGCCGCGGGATCTACAAAAACACAGAGTTTCTCGGAACCGACCGCGCACAACTAGTCTACGAACTGCCGCTGGCGGAAATCATTTATGACATGCACGACAAGTTAAAGTCCATCACGCGCGGCTACGGAACGATGGATTATGAAGTGATCGGTTTCGTCGCGGCGGACCTCGTGAAGTTGGATGTTCTCGTTAAGGGAACGCTCGTCGAAGCACTCGCTACAATTGTTCATCGGGACACTTCGGAACGCCGGGGCAGAGCACTTGTTAAGAAACTGAAAAAAGAAATCCCAAAACATCAGTTCGAAGTCGCTCTGCAGGCAGCCATCGGAGCGCGAGTAATCGCTCGCGAAACAATCTCTGCGTTCCGCAAGAATGTCACTGCCAAGTGTTACGGTGGAGATATTTCCCGAAAACGCAAGCTTCTCGAAAAGCAGAAAAAGGGAAAGAAGCGAATGAAGCAATTCGGTCAGGTTGAAATTCCACAAAAAGCGTTTCTATCTGTACTGGAAGCTGGAAACGATGGTTGACGACCGCTTGTTTGAGACGGTTGTTCAGGTCGTTACGTTTGTGCGCACGACTCCACGCAATCACTCTTACTGATATGGCTTGATGGTTAAAGAGAAATCTGCGATCCTCATTGAATCATCCTGCCTTCCTTCCATCGGAGAATCCGGTGCCGCACCTCAATCCACTTGAATCACATCATTCGCGCCGTTCGTTTTTAGGGCGAACCGCATTAGGTACAATGGGTTTCGGAGCCTTGAATATCAGCCGGGCAGCCGATGCTGGCCCCACTGGCAGCTCGAAGAAATCCGTCATTTACATCTTTCTCTCTGGTGGTCTGGGGCAGCAAGACAGCTTTGATATGAAACCGAATGCCCCTGCGGACATTCGTGGTGATTTCCAGCCGATCAGCACGGCAACTCCCGGACTTCAAATCTGCGAACACCTTCCACTATTGGCGCAGCGCAGTGAGATGTGGTCAGTCGTGCGAAGTTTTTCCCACGCCTACAATGAGCATTCCCAAGGGCACATGGTGATGCTTTCCGGACGCAACGTGCTTCCAGTCGGATTCGATCCATCGAAGCCGAAACCGACTGACCATCCCTCGATTGCTGCCATTGTTGGGGCAATGCTTCCGGACCAAGGGAGTCTACCACCAGCAATGGTCTTGCCTGAAAAGTTGGTCCACCGAACCGGGCGCGTGCTGCCCGGTCAGTTCGCCGGAATTATGGGAGCACATCGAGAACCCTACTTTCTCGCCGCCAGTCGATTCAATGCGCAAACATACGGGGCATGGCCGGAATATGGTTTTCACCATCAGCGCGGTGCTGAGCTGGTGAAATCATTGAAGTTTCAAACACCAGTTTTGACTCCTCCTAAAGGAGTCAACGCTAGCCGTGCGAACACGCGGCTACAATTACTGGAAACGATTGAAGGCTCTGGTCAACTGCTCGGTGACTTACAAGAAACAGATTCAGTCAGCCGCTATCGCGAACGTGCGATTACGATGATGTCAGACCCTAAGATGCGGAAACTCTTTGACGTCACCGAAGCACCTGCGAACGAATTAGATAGTTACGGACGAAACACTTTCGGTTGGTCGCTACTACTGGCGAAACGTCTTGTCAAAGAAGGTGTCAACTTCGTTCAAGTCAACCTTGGAAACAACGAGACCTGGGACACTCACGGCAATGCTTTCCCTCACCTCAAGGATTATTTGCTGCCGCCGTTTGACCGATCATTGTCAGGTTTGCTCGACAACTTGAAAGAGGAAGGAATGCTGGATGACACACTTGTCGTTGTCGCAGGTGAATTCGGACGAACTCCGAAGGTCTCTCGGCTCCCAGCCCACTATGCACTTCCAGGCCGCGACCACTGGGGGGCATTACAATCCGTGTTGGTTGCCGGAGGCGGTACTGGTGGCGGGCAAGTGCTCGGTTCATCAGACATAAATGGGGGACATCCGAAAACGGATCGACAATCAGCCGAGAACCTCGCTGCAACAATGTATCAATCACTCGGTTTTACTCGAGGTGCCCACTGGTACGATCTGAGCGAACGCCCGATCCCGCTCTACCACGCCGACCCCATGCCGCTGTAGCCAACCGCGGCCTCAATTCCCCCGCTAAAGAAGGGGCGTCATGCGGCCCGCTCTGGTCAAGGGACAAAGGATTGAGGGTCAAGGGAATTTTACGAATTCGCGTTTGTTTCAATATACGAAAATTTGCGAAGCCTCACGTAGGGCAGGCTCCCGCCTGCCTTCCTCAAATACAAATCCTACATCAATATAATACTGTGGCTTCACTCTTTGAGTAATGTTTCCGTCATGCGTCCCCAAGTCCTTCTTATAGATAACTACGACAGCTTTGTTTTCAATCTGTCTCGCTACCTGGAAGAACTAGGTGTTGGCACAACGGTTGTTCGTAACGATGCCATCACGATTGCAGAAATCCGCTCGCTTGCTCCCAGTGCCATCATCCTCTCCCCTGGTCCTTGCACTCCAGAAGAGTCCGGAATTTCCGTCGAGGTTGTTCGGGAATTCCATCAATCGATCCCGATCCTTGGAGTTTGCCTGGGACATCAGGCGATCGCGTCTGCATTCGGTGGGAATATCGTGAAAGCAGCAGAGCCCGTGCATGGTCGAGCGTCGGTGATTCACCACGATTCGTTGAATCTGTTTAATGAGTGCGACTCACCGATGACGGTCGCTCGGTATCATTCACTCATTGTTGAAGAAGAATCATTGCCGACTGTGCTTCAAATTACATCACGGACTGAAGGCCGCATTTTGATGTCGTTCCAGCACCGCAAGCATCCGGTCTATGGAGTGCAATTTCATCCTGAGTCGATTTTGACTCATAGCGGACACCAAATATTGACGAACTTTCTGAAGTTGGCAGGGATCCCGACTTCGGCAATCGTGAATTCGGGAGACATGCTTGATGTGGCGGCAGCGACGAATGATTTCTATCAGCGTCAGATCGCCCCGAACGCTTCACGTCCTCTTTGAGAAGATTTGCGTGCGTTTCTTCCGCCTCGACGTTATCCTTTGCAAACAGGTACGTCCGAAAATCATCAAGGATAAGAGCGAGACATGATGTCATTGGCTTTAGTTGCGACCGAGACCGCCGGGCATCACGCTCCCGAAGTTGCAAGCTGGATCACTTATCTTTTCGCAACAATTCTGATGCTGATGATCGCAGCACTCGCATTTGAAGAGAAACTGCATGCAAAGAAGTCGATCATCGTTGGCACGTTCGCCGGACTCTGTTTGATTCTGGAAACGATAATTGCCTGGGCATGTGGTGAACGGATTGTCCCATTCGGTCAGGTGACACTTCCAGACGGTCACGCAATCGGTCTGCCAGTTTACATTCCAGCCATCGACTGGGAAGTCATTACGATCATTCTGGGTGCGAGTCTCTTTGTCGAAGTGACGAGCAAATCAGGCATTTTCACCTGGCTTGCAATCAAAGTGACGAAGCTGTCCAAAGGTGATCCTTGGTGGCTCTTGATTTATTACGGGTTGCTCACAGTGATATTTTCAGCGGTTCTGAACAACGTCACAGCAATGATTATCGTCGGAAGTTTGACTGGTGTTTCGCTGAGGAAACTCAACCGTAGCGACTTGCTGCTTGGTTTTCTTGTGACCGAAGGTCTGCTGACGAATGTCGGCGGACTGCTGACGCTGATCAGCAGTGTTCCGAATATCATCGTCGGGAACTCTGCCGGAATCAGCTTCGTGAAATTCTTTCTCACGGCGGCTCCGTATGTCGTCGTCGCGACTGTGGCGACACTCTTCATGGCGAAGTGGCGGTTCAAAATCACTGCACTCAAAACGGATAAAGAAAAACAAATCGCCGCCGAACTCGTCAATGGATTCGATGAAAACGATAACATTCCGAGCAAAGAGTTCTTCTGGTTTTCGGTCGGTGCGTTGGTCTGCTTCATCGGAGCACTTTCCGGTCAAGCGTACCTTCCCTGGAACCTCGACAAACTTGGAATGGGGTTCATCGCGCTCTTTTTTGCAGGAGTCGTTCTGCTGGCATATCGTCACGATGTTGACAAGTTTTATTCGTCCCTGGACTGGGACTTAATCGCCTTTTTCGCAGCATTGTTCGTCGTCATTAATATGATGGAACATGCTCTCGTGCTCGATCTCATCGGGAACGGCATTGCGAAAATGCTCTCTTTACCAGCGAGTCTCGCTTCGAGCCTGCTGCTTGTCTCTTCAGCAGTCGCCAGTTCCGTGACTGATAATATTCCTCTGGCCGCGATGCTGGCGAAAATTTTGGGAGGGATGCAGACGCCGTCCGATTCCTCGTACTGGTGGTGCGTCATTCTCGGCGCGAACCTCGGCGGTAACCTCACCCCGATTGGCTCCGCTTCAACAGTCGTTGCAATGACAATCATTCACAGGGAGAAGATTCCGTTCTCATTCGTCAAATTCGTCATGATGGCAGCCCCTTTTGCGGCAATGCAAATCGTGCTCGCAGTTGTGTACGTGCTCATTGCGCTCTGAAAATGTGATCTAAAAACGTTGCGTCATGAAAAGTGATCGCACAAGATTTGCAACACACGATCATTTCCAGAGGGAAAACTGAGACTGTCGAGTTCGTGAAATTTCACCCAACGGAACGGTTCACTCATAGCGTTGGTTTCTTCTGCATTGATAGGATGGCACAGAAAAAATGTCAGTTCCACGTAGCGGTCTTCGTAATCGTAGATTTCTTGATGCAAAAGTTCGTCAATCTCGATCTGCAACCCGGTCTCTTCTACGCATTCGCGAATCGCACAGACGTCCGCTGTTTCGTTTGCTTCTTGCTTTCCACCGGGAAATTCATCCATTCCACCGAGGTGAGATGTCTCAACACGTTTCCCGACAAGAACACGATCCTCAAAAATGACAATCGCAATACTGATTGGAATCACCTTCTTTTGCGGTGGTCGTGTTCCGTTCATAAATTCTTTGCTGTTCTAGCTATTTCACCCACTTGCTGATTGAAGCAAGAATCGGGATCATGGGTTGCGATGCAACAGTGAATCTAACCAAGTGGAGTCAATATGGCATCCGTGACTGATGAAATCGAACAATTTGAACGCGACGGGTTTATCGTTATCGATGGGCTTTTGAGCAGTAGTGAAGTTGAGTTGCTTTCAAGAATCGCTCGTGCTGACAAGGAACTTTCGGAGTCGTCATACGGGCGTGAAGATGGTGACGGCGTTGCTGTCACACTTTCAGTTCGAAACGAATTGATCGATGACTACTATTCAGCGATTGCTCGCTCAGAACGGATCGTGAACCTGATGCAGCAACTCCTGGGTGATGAGGTTTATCACTATCATCATAAATTAATTCTCAAGGAACCACGCGTAGGAGGAGCCTGGGAATGGCATCAGGATTACGGGTATTGGTACAACAATGGTTGCCTGACACCTGATATGGGAAGCTGCCTGATCGCCATCGACCGCGCGACCAAAGAGAATGGCTGCCTGCAAGTTTTGGCGGGCTCACACAAAATGGGTCGAATTGATCACGGTTCCATCGGCGACCAAACTGGAGCAGACCTCGAACGTGTTGCGGTCGCAGTCCAACGTTACAAAACTGTGCATGTGGAACTCGAGCCAGGCTCGGCTGTCTATTTTCATTCAAACCTACTGCATCGTTCCGATCAAAACACCAGCGAAAACCCACGCTGGGCACTCATCTGTTGTTACAACACAAAGTCCAACAACCCCTACAAAGAGTCGCGACACCCACGATATTCCACCTTACAGACGTTCTCAGATAGCGAGTTTCTCAACGTAGAAACGAGACAGAGAGATCACCTCAACCAACAATCGCTCACTTAGGCGAATTTCATAAATCGAAACGAATTCAATGACGAAGGATCAGCTACCGGGAACACCTCCCGATTCAAATCGAGTTGCGAAGGCGTTTGTTCACTTTTGTGAAGTGGTCGCAAAACTCAGGTCGCCAGAAGGGTGCCCGTGGGACCGCGTTCAGACCATGAAATCGATCAAGCCGTATACGCTCGAAGAAACCTACGAACTCCTGGAAGCGATTGATACCGACGACAATGACAATATCAAAGAGGAACTGGGAGATGTCCTCTTGCAAGTTGTTCTGGATTCCCAGATTGCAGCAGATGAACAGAGATTTGATGTCATCAACGTGATTGATGACATCACAGAGAAGATGATTTCTCGGCATCCCCATGTGTTCGGGAATGCGGTTGCTGAAACCGCTGACGATGTTCGCTCGCATTGGGAAAAACAAAAGGCGAAAGAAAAGTCGTCTCGCACGTCCGCTCTCGATGGAATTCCGATTGATCTACCAGCACTGGCGAAGGCGGCTGGAATTCAGAAAAAAGCGGCGCGCGTTGGGTACGATTTTCCGCACCGAGCAATGCTGTTTGACAAACTTCGTGAAGAAATCGAAGAACTCAAGGAGGAACTCGATCCAGATGGAACCATGCCAGAGATCGCAGCGGCGGTCGATATGGAACCGGTTCCGGATGTGCCTGTTGGCGATTCAGATCGACAGGAGAGAATCGAAGAAGAACTCGGCGATGTCCTATTTGTTCTCGCGAATATCGCTCGGCGCTGGGATGT
>JAJDEL010000872.1 GCA_029259835.1 Planctomicrobium sp.
CGAAACAATTTTTGCCATCAAGTCGGGAACTGTTTCCGCCGGAAAAGGAATTGAACCGCTCAAAAGATAATACATCGTCGCACCCAGCCCATAGACATCCGTTTTCGGTGTCACTGCTCCCCAGACATCCGTAATCTGTTCTGGCGCCATGAATGCGGCAGTTCCGCCAACGGCTCCAACTTCATTGAGCGAGATCAGTGGGATTTCGCTCTCTTTTCTTGCCAATCCAAAATCCGCGACTGTCACATTGCCATGAGAATCACGGATCAGGTTTGCTGGCGTGACATCGCAATGGATGACACCTGCCTTGTGTGCGACTGCAAGTGTTTCCGCAACTTGCACGCAAAGTTCAACAACTTCCAGTTGTTTGAGATGAGAACCACGTTTGGCTTGCAAATTCGTCCCGTCAATCCACTGCATCACCAGAAACAATCCTCGGTCTTCAATGCGACCGATTCCTTCGAGTCGAGTGATGCGAGGATCGTTGAGTTCGTAGAGAATCTTTGCTTCGGAGAGAAACCGATTGACGACTGCCCTATTTTTTAAAAATTGCTTGCGAAGAAACTTCACTGCGACCGGAGATCCGTCGGTCTTTCGCTTCCCGAAATAAACTTTTCCCATGCCACCTGTAGCGACATGCTTCAGGATTAAAATGTCCTCGTGGGAGACGATTGGCAGACCATCTGGAATTGTGATCGGCCCTTGCTCTGCGAGGGAGCGGCAGGCGTATTCGATCTGAGTGGTCGTGACGTCAAAGCCTTCATCTTTTTTTGCACTGACAACTGAATCGATGACTCTTCTGATCGTACGATCAGAAACATTTAATTGGCGGGCGATTTCGACTTGCCGCACTCCTTGCAAACGAAGTTCGAGAATCCTTCTGTCGCGAGGAGAAAGGGATTCCAAAAGACTCTGGACTTCGTCTAGCACTGCAGCCGCTTGTTCTGGCGTTGGACCAGCGGCGATGAACTCTGCGACTCCGTAGTCTTCCTTCTGAAGCGATCTTTTCTCAGTCTGTAATTCGTCGACTCGACGATAGAGCTTTCTCAATGAGATCGTGACGAGAAGTTGCCACAGCCCGCTTTGGTTTTCAATTTCAAAACGACCATTCTTCGCCGCAACAAAGAAGCTACGAAACGCAGACAAAACGACATCTTCCGGGTCGAACTTGCGTGCTAGATTCGACGCCATACGAGATCGAACAAGCCCTGTTAATCGGAGCAGGTAATCATCAAAAATCTCTTCCGCTGAGAAGTCGTACCACTCAGGGACGTAAGTTGAAATTTCCTGTGATGATGGTGGGTTACTCACTGTGTGTCACGCTCTTCCTGAGAAATTAATAAAGTTTCCAACTTTTGTGACCGGAATATGGCTGCAATTCCCATCTACTCTACAGACAAGGATATTCCATGTTCCCAGTGAAAAGCAAGGAGAAAACGGATGTCAATGGTCGTCACTCAACCCTGTTTTGGATGTAAACACACGGACTGCGTCGTCGTATGCCCTTGTGAATGTTTCCACGAAGGGGAAAATATGCTTTTCATCGATCCAGAACACTGTATTGATTGCGAAGCCTGCATTCCTGAGTGCCCTGTCGACGCGATTTACCACGAAGATAACGTCCCTGAAGAATGGCATGCGTTCGTCCAACTGAATCAAGAAATGTCGAAGGTCTGCCCTCAAATCACCTAACGAAAACCAATACATCACTTTTGACCGATGGGACTGTGAGTTCGTTTTTCCCTCGCCCATGGCCCAAGCGACTTCAATAATGCTTCATTCTTGATTTCAGTATTCAGGCCGTACCGGAAATCAGTGGTCGATCTGAGTCCAGAGAGTTAACTCGCGTTCCTCAAGCAAGCCTACAACAGCATCACGAGTTGTCGCTGAGTGCGCACTGTTCTTATGGATTTCAAACGCGGCTGCGTCATCGTAGATTTCATAAACAAAGAATCGCGTCGGATCTTCCGCTGAAGTGCAAACGTCGAAATACCGACATCCAGCTTCGTTTTCACGAGAGCTCTTCGCCTGATAAAGAATCGCCTCACGAAACTCTGCAACTTTATCAGCCTTGGACTTGAAGTTTACTGTCACGACAAACATGGGTGGAACTTTCTGTTTTGTGATGAGTTACTTACAAAAATTGATCAAAGAGCCAGTGGCGAAATTCGTTTTCAACTCACATCAGTGGTGCAAACTTCCGCACGATTTCTCTTGCACTTCTCAGGCCATCGACGGCGGCGCTGATGATTCCGCCGGCGTAGCCGGCTCCTTCTCCGACGGGGAATAACCCGCGAACGCCGGGTGTTTCGCGGGTGATGCGATCTCGGTCCATGCGTAGTGGAGCGCTTCCTCTCATTTCCGGACCAACCAGAGTCGCGTCCTTCAGAAAAACACCGCGCCACTTTTCATTCATGATCGGTAAGCCCCGTTCGATTCCCTGGGCCACCTGAATCGGAAGCACTTGCCTGAGATTGCAACTGATCGTTCCTCGTTCATAGGAACTCGGGAAATTACGCTCACCGATGATTGACGAGTTGTCAAGGAAATGCTTTACCCATTGGATCGGGCTGAGATATTCGTTGTTCCCAATTCCATAGGCAATCGCTTCGAATTTTCGCTGCAACTCAACACCTGCCAACGGATGATTGCTGCCGAAGGAGTTTGGGTCGAGTGTGACCATCAACCCGCTGTTCGCGAATCCTGTCTCGTGCCGGGAACTGCTCATTCCGTTTGTGCAAAAGTGGTTCGGCTCCGAAACACTGGGGATGACACTCCCTCCGGCACACATGCAGAAGGAGTAGAGATCCGGCTGCCCCTTGGCGACAACGGTGTAGTCTGCCGCGCCGAGCATTTCGAGATACCGATCGTGCCCATATTTCCATCGATTCACATTCTCCTGCGGCTGCTCGATTCGCAATCCAAGCTGAAATGCCTTCGGCTGCATTGGAATTCCGGATTCATGCAGCATTTCGTAGGTGTCACGTGCGCTGTGTCCA
>JAJDEL010000873.1 GCA_029259835.1 Planctomicrobium sp.
CTGAACAGGTTATTTTCGATGTTCAGTTCAATGCTTAAATCTTCGCCATCGATATCATCAACGTCGAGGCTGATCGCATCTGTGACAGTCTTCAGGAACTTGTTTTCGAAGATGTTCGTGACACTCACATAGTCTTTCGTATCAGAATCCGAATCGCTATCGAACTGAAGTGCAATTCCAGTTCCGCTACGAAGGAAGCTGTTTCCTGAGATCATCGTGTCTTGTAAAACAGAACCGTCAGCATCGCTGTCGGCGTCGTTCGCTTCAATACGAATGGCAGCACCACCGTTGTCGAAGCCATCTACATCAACACCGACGTCAATGAAACGGTTATTCATGATGTTCGTTGTTTGTACGACAACACCGTCATCATGGTCTTCAACTGAAATTTCGATGCCATCTCCAAGGATGCGGAGGAACTCATTGTTGGCAATCGTCGAGTTCATAACACCATCGTCTTCGACATCAAGGAAGATCCCGTCGTCGTTGATGTCCTGGAAAATGTTATTCTCGATGAGAATCGTACTGTCCCCCCCACCATCAGTTTGAATGTCGATTCCCCGGTCTGTGTTTCCACGTCCGAGGAAGCTGTTCCTGTTAAATTTCGCATCAAGGAATGTGTCACCATCTGATTCAATATCAATGGCACTGTCGTTGACATCATCGAAGATATTATTGTTGACGAGAAGTGTGAGTTCTGCGCTGTCGTTAAGATCGATATCGATAGCGTCTCCAGTGTTTCCACGTCCGAGGAATCTGTTCCCGCTGATTTCGACGTCCAAGACTGCATCGCCATCTGCATCAATTTCAACGGCTTGATCATTGACGTTATCGAAGATGTTATGGTTGATCTTAGCAGTCAACATCGCGTTATCACTAACGTTGAATTCAAATCCATCACTGCCTGAATCTAAAACCTGATTGTGCGTGAGGTCGACGTTCACGGTGGCATCGCCACTGAGATCAAGCAGAATTGTGTCACTGTCAACCATTGTGAAGCGGTTGCCGGAAATGTCCAAGTCAAAATCGGCCCCACTAAAAGCAACAATATGAATGCCTTCGTCGTCGCCATTGTAGACTCCGTCCATCGGGCCGAGATTGTTGTTAATGATGCAGCCGACTGCTGTATCACCACCAATGATTTGAATCAGATCGTCAGTTGCACCGGTCAAAGTGTTCCCGGCGATTTCGAACGTTCCTGGCTCAAATCCAAAGATCGAATCTCGCCCACCATCGAGCGTCAATCCGTAGATACCGTTGTCACGACCGAGGTCAATAACACGATCTCCGCCGTCCATTTGATTGATTGTGAACGCATCACCAGCGGCGGTGAAGGTCGCTTCGAGACCGGTCATCGCGCCAACAACTCTCATGCTGCCGCCACCACCGATGAGGATTTGACCATCGTTCATATTGATAGGGTCCATGATGTCTTCTGGACCATCAACACCATCAAGTATGAAGACTCGCTCATCAGGTCCACCACCGACTGCTCCGATGATATCGTCAGCAGCTGTGAGCGTTACAACATCGTCGAGAAGAACACCTGTTTTTGCGTTGATCGCGAGTTGAGTCGGTCCACCGCCTGCGATGTTCGAAACAATATCGACGTCACGCATGATTGGAGTCACCATACGACGATCAAGCAGACCCATCTTCGGTCGGTGAGTTCCACCGAACCCGAGTGGAATTCGAACGCTCAGAAATCCTTGACTCACTGAGCCACGAACATCGTCGTATTCGTACTGTCCACTCGCAACGATTCGTGAATCGTTTCCAAGAACCGGCAGGTCGTACAAACGTGCTTCAACACGGGCACGAGGACCAGAGATGTGTCGGAAGTTCGTCGCGTTGTTGTCAAAGTGGAAGTAACCACCTGCAGCCCAGATCTCGATGTCGCCAGTGCTGTCGTCTCTCCACAAAACATGCTCGGCTTCAACGTCGACACCGTAGTAAGCTCGTTCCTGATTTCCTTGAACAAGGATTTGATTTCCTTGCAGGAATGCAACTCCGCCACGTGCATTCTGTGCTGATGTGTCCGGAAGGTAGACGTTGGAACGAATTCCCCAGTTAATGTCTAACAACTCGGCACCAGCACTACCCTGATGGAATGTGTTGCTGTTGGTCGTATCGCGGACGTCATAGAAACCGTAAATACCAAGAACTCTTTGACTGGAAAGAATCTGCCGATGACCAAGACCGAAGTTCCCTTCCCAGGCGCCCCCTTCGATGTACATCATGCGGATGTCACCGAAGAGCATGCTACTGTCATCCTGGAAAATCGGAATGAAAGTCCGCGACTGAGAACGTTCTTCACGATCCCCAGCGCGACCTTCGATATCCAAATAAGAATTCCACCGGCCTTGAGCCATAGCAGAAGTTCCGCCAACGATAAGCACAGCAGCCGCCATGCAAAAGATAAAGCGTTTCATTCTAATTCTTTCCGATGAACACATTGAACACAAAGTGTGTATAGTCACATCGGGAGATCGGCTCCCTGTTAAAACGACAATGACGACGAAACAGGCCGGCAGAAAGGTCGCGCTAACCCGCATAGTTTCACTAGCAGTCCCAACAAAACCGCCCCCAAGAACAGCGAGAAGAACGCAAGTTCAGTGATAACACTGCTTCGAGCGACAGCCAGCACAATCAATTGCAGCGATCAGGGAAGGATTCGCAATTGCTCTCAAAGCATCAGTCAACCGAAAGAAAGTCAACCTGCAAAAACTGCCGGTCGCTCCGGTCACAGATTCCAGAACAAAAACGACAGTGATTAACGATTCTAACGATTACAATGAGCACGAGGGACCTGGTACGACACGTACAGCCGCCCGTCCTCAATTCGAGTCACGCCGAACCGCACGAGGTACAATCGTCGTCCGGTTGACTACGCGTCGAGACCTGATTCATCAAGGATCGTCAGACATCCAAATATGCTCCGGACGACGACGACGGATTGAATGGAGTGCTCACAGTAATCTGCTCCGGACCTGCACACCGACGCACATTCATGAGTCGTCCCAACCTGCTCCGGTCTGACACGCCGGGGGTAGTTTTGAGTTCTCATGAATCTGCTCCGAACCTGCACGCCGGATACTCAAAATGCTGCCGCAAGCTCGTTCCTTCCGAGCGTAGCGACCATTCTCGCAACACCTTCATTTCTCCGCCTGCGGCGAAGCACACCTGATGCACCATCGTGCCGAACCCATGATTTCAGAGTTGCGATCTACGGCCAACATCAAAGAGGGATTGAAGGAATGAAAAAGCTAATGACAGAAAAGAAAGACAACGGGCGAGGTTAGACCATGGCTGACCTTGAAAGCATTGAGCAGCGGTTAGAACGGATTGAAGATGTTCTTTCGTCGCTCAAGCTCCCGAAAAAAGAAAAGTATTACTACTCGACGGGAGAAGTCGCTTCGCGGCTGGGCTTGTCAAAGTGGTATGTCAGGCGGCAATGCTCGCTTGGCGAAATCAAAGCCGATAAGCATCCAGAGAATGGACGCTTTCTGATTACGGCAAAAGAACTGGAACGCATTGAATCGC
>JAJDEL010000874.1 GCA_029259835.1 Planctomicrobium sp.
GCCACGATCATATGGGAGTCTTCTTCCAGTGTCAGATTTAAAGTCGTGTCGAACTTGACCACTGCGCTCTGGTCGCCGAACAACTTGTCTGAATTCGTTCGAGTGTAGTTGTGTTTCGCACTCGGTCGGCCGTTGACAAAGACCTGAACTCGATTGACGTCCAGCCAGTTCGGGCACTGGACGCGTATTTTAAGTGACACCTTACCGTCTCGCGCGACAAGGTCATCTCCAGGAATCGCTGCGACCTGTCGGTCGCTCGATGCACCAGAGACTGAAAGGAACGGACCGTTCGACATCACGATATGACCTGCCTCAATTTCTCGAACCATTTCGTCGGTCGAGATCTTTGCCGGGTCATCGGTGCTGCAAGCGAACCAGTTCCTTCTCCAGCCACTGCCATGATGGTTGTAGTGTGAATCAGTGTTGATGACGCCTGGAATACGATGGCCTTGATTAAGCAGTTGCAGCCACTGAAGCATCGCAATTTTTTTGCGACGACCGCTGAATGACTTGTTGGGGATGTCCCGAAATATTGTTTCCATTGGGTGAACTTCGACCACGTCTGTCCAACGCAGCATTTCACGAAATCCTTCGTCAGGCGTGCCGTCTGTATTCGCATCTCCATAGATCTGATGCAGGTTCGGATGGTTCATTTGCACTATTTTTTCCGAGGCGTTGTCCCACATGGCAAGGCGCTCGATCTGAACGGTGGGATTGAACGAGGCTCGAGGGCCACCTCCATTCTGTGTGTGCTTATGGTGATGTAACGGGAACGCATTTTGATGGTTGACGGGTGTCTGGGATCCAGTTAATTCGATTCCGGTACAAGTCGCCATCAAGTGCGAAAGATTCATTTTTTTCAAATGTGGAGTGTAACTGTTGATTCGATTGTGTTCGGTGCAAGGTGCAAATTCCAGGTGCTCGCACAACAGGTTTTCCACTCGTCCAAATTGATCAGAAGTGTTGTCTCCTGAAGGGCTGCTATGGCTGTGGAGGTCTGAACTGATCCAGCCCGTTGTATCGACGACACGGTCAAGTTGCACGTTGATCTGCAGCATCTTACCTGTAACAACCTCTATCTCCCTGGATTCACTGTTATATTCCGGCCCGCGACTGAAATAGATTTCATACCTGCCAGGATCGAGCGGACAGTGCAGCCGCCCATGGACGGAATAGACGCAGTTTTCGACAAATGTTCTTGTGCTGCTCAGGCCGAAGTCCGGGTGATCCCCATCAAGCGAATAGATCGTTGCTTTGACAGGAATGGGCCTGCCTTGTTTATCGTTGACTTCTGCTTGAAAACCGGAAGCGGCGGCCAAGGGCAGTTTGACATCCCTTGTCTCTCCAGTGGCTTTGAATCCGACCTCAATGGAGTCGTATCCGATTGCTGATGCGACTGCAGTGTATTCTCCAGGGGCGAGCCTGGCGTGTGCAGCACCTTGATCGTTAGTTTGCAATGTGATCAACTCGTCGCGCTTCTCTTGATCTTTCGAGTCAACTGAACGCAGGACAATCTTGGCTCGATTAACGGTGTCAAATCTTTCAGGCGGCTGCGTCTTAGGCAGCACTTTGAATGTGTGCATGACCGGGGACGGGTTTGATTTCTCTACGACAGAAATCAAATCTAGCGGGCTGGTTGCGGGGTACAGCAGCACCGTCCACTTCAATTGCCCACTGGTTCGTTCGACATGGGCATCGGAATAACGCAATTGATAAGGACGGCCTTGTTTCCATGCAGGAGGTTTCTGTCCAGAAGGGCTTTTGAAACCGATCGTTTGTCGAAAAAATGGATCCGAGCAGTAAGCAGTACTGCCTGCCTTGTCGAATTTGAACCATCCATCGGCACGAACGCCATCAAACGGAATAAAGCTCTTTGCAGTGTCGCCCTCGATACTGACAGTGGCCTCAACGAAAGCGTTTCCGTCTGCCAGTCGATATCGCACCGTTGCCGTCGAACCATCATTCGCGGGTGATTTCGACGACCTACACCGCCAGAACACACCATCACCATCGCGACCGGTCTCAAGCTTTGAGGGATCGCGAAACAGATATCTTCCGGCCGTCGGAATGTATGCGCTGAGTTGATCATTTGAGGGATGATTCAGTGTTAAATCGAGGATTGCCCCGCCGATATTGCGAATCGTCATATTCGCGTCTCGCGTTGCCAGCGGAGCCGCGATGACCAACGATATCTGATTGTTCTTCATCAAATAATCGCCATAGATCCAGTCGCATTCCTTGCCGGAGATTGCCGGTTCCGATCCTCGTTCGATGACACTAATCTCAGCGGACGATTGTGTTAGGGGCAGCGCAAACAAAATCGCACATGCAAAAAACGGTGCTTTGAACATCGATGTAGCATTCAGATAAATAAATGAACGAAGTCTGGAGAGATAATACACGCTTGCATTGCCGCTTACTACTCCTTCACTGACGGTGGCAAAAGGAATGCGGCGTTCGTTTGGAGTCACGGCGGGTGGCAGCAAGCTGAAAGTGGCCGCGGGATTTACTTCGCGAAGCAAGGTTTTGCGACCGTCGACATCAACTGGCTCGGAAGGCCCATGGAGCCGGGTATTGATGTCAATACGGACTGGGGAAAGGTCGATCCGACTCAGGAGCCTCGGCTCTACTCCAAGGCATTGAGAAAAGACTGGAAGCGAAATCTCGCGGGGTACAAAATCCTTGAACATTGTTGAACAACAAAATTTCGGCTCGAAACTCGCAGGAAAAACGGAAACCTTGAACGATGGAATAAATGGTTTCCAACTGTCAACAGCGCCAGAGCCATTTTTCCGAGTCACGAATGTTCTCTGCGCAGACTTCGATCCCAGTTAACCATGCAATATTCAATTAAAAAGAGGCCTCAAGCTGCACGTCGCAAGTAGTGCTTCAGCAATCCACCGAGGCGAGTTGAACAGGCAATGTTTTTCAGCTTGATGGTCTGAATTTCTTCGAGTTGGTCAGTCCTGCAAGGAGGCAGATTCTCTCTTGCCGAGTGACCACGCTCGTTGTTGTACCAAGTTTGAGCTTCGCGGCAGATGTGGTTCAGATGCTTTTCAGAGACCACCACAAATTCATGTAAGACTTCATGCTTCAATGTTTGCACTACTCGTTCGACATGTGCCTGCAAATTTGGCGACATGATGGGTGTCTACTTGATTTTACAGCCAGTCGATTTGATGATCTCATCAAACTCCTTCGTGAACTTCGTGTCCCGATCGTGTATGAGCAATTCCGGTTCAGCCCCATGTATTCTGAATACAAGACGAAGTTCTGGGCCTGCTGAGCCACCCATTTTGAATTGAGGTTGGCCGTGCTTGGTGAGACCCAGATTCTTCGTGTTCCAATGTGGATAAAGACGATAGTAAACATGTCAATAATCCCTTT
>JAJDEL010000875.1 GCA_029259835.1 Planctomicrobium sp.
GCTTAGCTGATTGACGACCGTTTGCTCTGGGACATGGTCGATGGTGGTGGGATGCCGCCTGAGGATGAAGTGCAATTGAGCGAAGAAGAACTTGCACTGATTCGACGTTGGATCGTCGGCGGTTCTCATTCTTCGAAACCACTGCCGTTGGTGAAAAAAGAACTCACGCAACATGATGTGTTACCGATTCTGTTGCTCCGGTGTACGACCTGTCACGGTCCGCGTCTTCAACGAGGTGGACTCGACCTTCGAACCCCGGCGTCCATGCGAAAGGGAGGAGAAAATGGACCTGCGTTCGTTTCAGGTGACCCAGACGCAAGTCTGATGATCCAGCGCATCGAAACCGAAGCGTGCCCGCCTCGAGATCAGCTACTGAAGTATTTCGTCAAACGTCCTCCGAACTCGGAGGTCAAAATCCTCAAAGATTGGATCGCCGCTGGTGCACCAGAAGGCGATGTAAAACCTGATGTCGCCACGTCGAAACCGGACGCTCTCGTCACTGAAGAAGAACGCGCACACTGGGCTTTTCAACCACCGCAAGCCACGTCTGGAATTGAATCGCTCGACGAATTCATTCTGGCAGAGTTAAAGAAGAATGGATTGGAGTTTTCACCAGAAGCGGATCGAGACACTCTCATCCGTCGGGTGTACCTCGACCTTGTTGGCATGCCGCCGAGTTTGGCGGAATGGAAGCGATGGCGAAGCAGCGACGATCCGGGCTGGTATTCCAAAATGGTCGATCACTTGCTTGCTTCACCACACTATGGTGAGCGTTGGGGGCGCTACTGGCTTGACCTCGCTGGCTATTCCGATTCCGAGGGAGGCGTCTCCTCCGATCCGATTCGGGAAGTTGCCTGGAAGTACCGCGATTACGTGATTCGTTCGTTCAACAACGACAAACCTTATGACCGCTTTCTACTGGAACAACTCGCTGGCGACGAATTGATTGATGTTGATGCCGCGTCCGTTGTGACGAAAGAGATGGTCGACAACTTAACCGCGACCGGATTTCTAAGAATGGGGATCGATCAAACTGGTTCGCGAACCATGAATTTCGTTCCGGAACGAATTGGCGTGATCAGTGATGCAATCACGGTGGTCAGTTCGAGCCTGATGGGAGTCACGATGGAGTGTGCAAGGTGTCATTCACACAAGTACGATCCTATTCCACACCGCGACTACTATCGTTTCAAGGCAATTTTCCAGGGCGCGTTTGACGAGTACGACTGGTTGAGCTTCAAGACTCGCTCACTCAACGTCGGAACCGAAGAGCATCGCGATCAAGTTGCCGCAGTAAATCCCCCGCTTACGAAAAAGTTGAAATCACTAGCCGCTAGTTTAAAGCAGGTGATTATCACAGCACAGCACGAAACTCTTCGGCACCACTACCCAGATCAAACAGAAGCTGAACGCAAAGCCACGATAGTTGCTTTGAAGATCGCGGATAACAATCGAACTCTACCGCAGCGAATTCTTGTCGAAAAATTGAAACGTGCTGAACTCTTGCCTGTCGCCGAGCAGTCTGAAGCGGTCCTGAAAAGCCTTCGAAAAATCGAAGAACTCAAGTCGGAGATCGAACAAGTCCGTCGAGAGATGGTGCCACCGCTGGCGATTCGAGCATTATGGGATCGCGGAGAACCTTCGCCTGCCTACATCCTGTTGCGTGGGGAACATAACAAACCCGGTCGTCTCGTCGGTCCCGGCGTCCCTTCCGTCCTGACGGATGGGCGAACTCCATTCGCTGCCGAGCCTCCTTTCCCAGGTGGAACTCCGAAAACCGGTCGACGACTTGCTTTCGCTCGCTGGTTAACGCAGCCTGATCACCCTCTCACGGCGCGCGTGATGGTCAACCGAATTTGGTATCACCATTTTGGAACCGGTCTCGTCAAATCGCTGGAGAACTTCGGCATTCAGGGTGAGCGACCTTCGCACCCTGAACTGCTTGACTGGCTCGCATTGGAAATGATGGGTCGAGGCTGGAGCATCAAGGAGATGCACCGCTTGATCATGAACTCCCGCACCTATCGGCAATCCAGTCATGTCACAAATAAACAACTGAAACAAGATCCCAGCAACCGACTTCTTTCACGGACGCCTCTGCGTCGGATGAACGCCGAGGCGCTTCGGGATTCGTTACTGTTTGTCTCAGGTAAGCTCAACGACACGCCTGGCGGTCTACCGGATGTAGTCTCGGTGAGTCGCAGTGGTCTGATCAGTGTGAAATCGTCAGAAGATGATCTATGGCGACGCAGCATTTACCTGCAATACCGTCGCACTGAAATCCCAACGATGATGGATACTTTCGACTATCCGGAAATGGGCCCGAATTGCACTGCTCGGAACGTGTCGACCGTTTCTCCGCAGTCGCTGATGCTCATGAACAACGGACACGTTCACGATCTCGCCATTGCACTTGCGAAGCGTATCGAAAGCCTCCTTGAAGAAAATGACGAACTCGGCGCTCAGGTCGACCTCGTATACAGCCTCGCTCTCTCACGACTCCCAAGTGATGCAGAGCGAGCATTAGGGATTACAACTTTAGGAGAATT
>JAJDEL010000876.1 GCA_029259835.1 Planctomicrobium sp.
TTATCACGTTTACCAATAACAATTCCGCGTTCAATGAAAATGGTCTTGATGCTCGAATTGGCGGGAACTGGACTGGAAATGTTTCAGGTAATACTGCCTTGAACAGTGGCCTTACAAACCTGTTTCTTGATGTCACGGGTGACTTCACTGGGGACCTCGCCAACAACAACGCTAGTGACAGTGTAGGCTTTGGCGGAATTGAATTCACAGCCGACAACTTCATTGGGGATGTTTTGACGAACGTGACCAACTCCAATGACATGGACGGGTTCTTTATGAACATCACCAATGACTTCACTGGTGACTTCATGGACAACACTGCCAATGACAATGTTGTTGACGGTTTCAATACGACCGCTGGCGGAACTGTAATGGGAACGTTGACTCCAAACGCTGCCGGAGGCAACGGTGGAATGGACTTCAACGCCGGTGGCAACATCGCCGCACCGTAAGCAATAAAGCTGAGCCGCACATTCGTACTGTGCGGCAAAGCAAGAAACGCTTCATGAACAAGAACGCCCGGTCACCACGACCGGGCGTTTTTTGTTTGAGGCTCGGCGAAGCCTAGCTGTGAGTACCCCAGGTCTGTCACGCGAATTTTGACTGCGATCGAACATCAGGAATCTTGCCTGCCGATTTGCTACCGTCGTGCCATCTTCTCATGCGTTTTGGGAATTCTACTTAACCACCGTTTATCGATTTGTGGCGCTGGTCTGTCGCATCGGTCCAAAGTCAGAAACGAGCATTGTTCGAAACACACGAACCAGCACTTTCAAAGCGTACTGGTAGTTGATCACCTCGCTCTTGCAGTAGTAATCCGTCGCATGTTGGCGGACAAACATTACGCTGAGTTGACCGATCGTGGTGGTTTGTGCAGGTGTCGCACGGGGTTCTCGGCATTCATTCCCCTTGCTGATTGTGACTGACTACAGAAATGGATTTGTAGTCTGAAGGCAAAGGGTTCCCGCACTCGAACAAGAGGAAGCCGTAAGTTGTGGCCCAACAAAGAGATAAAAGAAGTTACCCGGCCAGGATTTGAACCTGAACTAACAGTACCAAAAACTGTGGTGCTACCGTTACACTACCGGGTAATCTTGATGGGAAGATAGTTGGTTGTGAGAATTTTGCAAGACGGGTTTTCGATTGTCTCACTCAAATTGACATCCGTATCGCTGGATGGGTTCGGTCTGTTCTCAAACACCAGAAGTTGTCTGCGGTTTCAACGTTTCCGAAATCGATGGCAGCCACTGAAAAATTGGTGGATATGGTCTTCGATTCGCCATCGTGGATCTCGTAAAGAGTCGCTCAAATCCGCTGCAATACTGGTGCGGAAATCCAGATCTGCTAGGATCAATGCTCGTTAAAATGAAATTCTAATGTTAATAAGCCAATTTGCGTTGGCGATTGAAATCACAGGTGACTGGAGTTCATAAATGTTGAGAGTGTGCGCGTCATTGCTGATCGTTATTGGACTGGCAGCCTCCTCGTTTGCTGAGGATGGGTACGAGTCCTTATTCAATGGGAAGGATTTGGCCGGCTGGGATGGAAACCCTGAACTTTGGTCGGTGGAAGATGGTGTCATCACCGGTAAGACGAATGGTCCGGACCATTTGAAGTACAACCAGTTTTTGATTTGGGAAGGAAAGGCTGCTGACTTCGAATTGAAGTTGGAATTCCGAGTTGAGGGCAATAATAACTCCGGTGTGCAGTATCGCTCGAAAGAGCTACCGAAAGTTGGGAAGTGGTCAGTCGGTGGCTACCAAGCCGACATCCACGGCAATGCACCTTACACTGGGATGCTTTACGATGAGCAGGGTCGCGGCATCGTTGCACAACGAGGTCAAAAAGTTGTTGTCGATAACGCAGGCAAGAAAACACCCACGAAACTAGACGTCCCTGTCACCCCGATTGACATCACCAAGTGGCACGAGATGACGATCATCTGCAAAGGGAACCGCCTGATTCACAAGATCGATGGCGTGACGACTGTTGAGATTATCGACAATCAGAAATCTGAACGGGAAATGGAAGGAGTCATCGCCTTTCAGGTGCATCGTGGACCGAAAATGAAGGCGCAGTTCCGCAACATTCGATTGAAGCACTTCAAAGCGGGGGGCAAGAAGGTCAGCTCGAAGCCAACGAAAAAAAAAAGTAAAACCACGTCCTGAAGAAGCAAAACCGAAATGGATTTGGTTGAAGGATGGCGAGGAACCGGCGGAGAAAATTGTTTTTCGCAAGGAGTTCGAAGTCAAAGGGTCCATCGCTGCGGCGCGATTGTATGCGACCTGCGATGATGCGATGACACTTTACGTCGATGGCACGAAAGTCCTCGAAAGTGGTGCTTGGAATAAACCTGTTTTCACAGATATTTCCAAACTCATTCAAAAAGAAACTCCCGGCGGCAAACACGTGCTGACTGTCGAAGGCAGCAACGGAACATCAGCCGCCGGGCTGTTGGTGATGCTCAACTTTGAGTCTGGCTGGCGGGATGCCTGGTCGATTGTTTCTGATGAATCGTGGCAAGTCGCTACGAAGCCAGCCAAAGGCTGGAAGGCTCCCAATTTCAAAGCTCCAAAGCATTGGAAGAAAGCAGAAGTTGTTGGACAGATTGGTGGCGCTCCCTGGAACATCTCTATCGAAAACTTACTGGCTGCTGCACCACTCAAAGAACCTGAAGCAACACCGATTGACAATCTGATTGTCGCGAAGGGTTTCGACGTTGAGTTGCTGTACTCCGTCCCGAAAGATGAAGAAGGCTCCTGGGTCAGCATGTGTACCGACCCCAAAGGGCGGTTGATCGCTTGTGATCAATACGGTGGACTCTTCCGCGTCACACCTCCGGGAATCAACGGGGCTAGTGAACTCTCTATCGAACCGATCAAAGTCGACATCGGAGAGGCTCAAGGACTGCTGTGGGCGTTCGACAGCTTGTATGTTGTCGTCAATAAAGGGAAGAAGTACGAGAGCGGCGTTTATCGTGTCAAAGATACAGACAACGACGACCAACTCGATTCGCTCGAAACGCTTCGGCAATGGGAAGGTGGATCTGGAGAACATGGTCCGCACGCTGTCTTGCTGACGCCCGATAAGAAGGGGTTATACATTGTCGTCGGGAACAAAACCGCTCTGACAGAATTCGCGACCTCCCGCGTTCCAAACCACTGGGACGAAGACAACATGCTTCCCAGAGCTTACGGAAAAGGCTTTATGAAAGGTGTTCCGGCACCGGGCGGATACATCAGCCGAGTCGATCCGGAAGGCAAGAACTGGGAACTGATTACGGTCGGTTTTCGTAATGAATATGATGCAGCATTGAACGCCGATGGCGAGTTGTTCGCCTACGACGCCGACATGGAATGGGACATGAATACTCCCTGGTATCGTGCCACACGCGTTTGCCATGTGCTCAGCGGTGTCGACTACGGTTGGCGAAACGGAGGCGGCAAGTTTCCGGAATACTTTGCAGACACAATGCCACCAGTTGTGAACATCGGACCGGGATCACCGACCGGAGTCACGTTCGGTTACGGTGCGAAATTCCCTGCCAAATATCAAAAAGCTCTGTTTATTTGTGACTGGAGCTATGGAAAGTTGTATGCAACTCACATGAATCCGGACGGGTCGACTTACTCTGGCAAGCTTGAGGAGTTCATCACCGGAACTCCGCTGCCGCTGACGGATATTGTCATCAATCCTGTCGATGGAGCGATGTACTTCGCGATTGGTGGTCGCCGTGTTCAATCCGGTTTGTACAGAGTGACTTACTCCGGCAAAGAATCGACAGCACCTGCTGATGCTTCTGATGACGCTGGTTCTGAACTTCGCGCTATCCGACACAAACTTGAAGACTTGCACGTTGGCGATCATCCCGATGCCGCCAAGAAAGCTTGGCCCTACCTGTCTCACAAAGATCGCGCGATTCGTTATGCCGCCCGTATTGCTCTCGAACACCGTCCCGTCGGCGAGTGGAAAGTGATGGCACTGAAGGAAAAGAATCCTGTTGCGTCGCTCGAAGCGTTGCTCGCACTGGCACGTTCACACGAACGTGAATCGAAGAATCCCAAAGAGGCTTTTGATACTCCTGTCCCTGACTGGAAAGCCGAAGCTTCTGTCGCGAATGAAGCGTATGCTCGCACTCAAGTGGAAATACTCGTTGCGATGAGCAGAATTTCACCAGGTGATCTTGATCATGCTCAGCAACTCGCCGCATTGAGAGTGATTCAGTTGACTCTGCTCAGACTAGGACAGCCATACCAGGAACTACGCGACGAACTTGTCGCTCACTTTTCAGGTTCCCTTCCGGCAGAGACGCCAGAGTTGAACACAATGCTGCTCGACATTCTGGTGTACCTCCAAGACCCTGCGATTGCCGGGAAAGGTGTTGCATTGTTAGAAAATGCGCCATCACAAGAAGAGCAAATCAGTTATGCGAAATCTTTGCGACACTTGAAGGTTGGCTGGACGCCTGAACTTCGTGACACCTACTTCAATTGGTTCGTGAAGGCCTCCGGGTATCGAGGTGGAGCGAGTTTTGGTTTGTTTGTGAGTAATATTCGTGATGAGGCACTGACTCATTTGAGTGAAGAGGAGAAACAACGATTGCAACCAATTTTGACGAAAAAGCCAGAAGGTCAAGTCAATCCGTTCGCCGCCGAGCCACGTCCATTCGTGAAAGAATGGACTTTGGAAGAGCTTCTTCCGCTCGTTCAGAACAAACTCAAGGGTCGCAATTTTGAGCATGGTCGCAAGATGTTTGGGGCAGCGAATT
>JAJDEL010000877.1 GCA_029259835.1 Planctomicrobium sp.
ACGGACGTTTGGTCTGCGGAACACGGCCATCGTCGCGCCGTGGTAGTTAATTCAATTCCAACGGGAGTCAAGATGCAAGCCGAATCAAGTCCTCAACTTCAAAAGGAGAAAACGCTCATAGCGTCGACTTGGAATTGGATCAAGAAGTATCGGAAACGCCTCTTGACGATCTTCGTTCTCACCATGCACTGCCTTGGCTTCTTCGCTTCAATCCGCGCGGTACTTGAAACCCGCACATCGCAAGGCGCTATTGCATGGGGGATCTCACTCAACACGTTACCGTATGTAGCAGTCCCTGCGTATTGGGTGTTTGGGCAGTCAAAGTTTGACGACTACGAAGTCATCCGCCGAAACAACATTCTGGAGAACAGCGAGACTGGCAAGAATACCGCACGAGTTCTTCGAGAAGGAGACATGCTCGCCGTATTGGAAACCGAACATCAACAGCAGCAGGCGAAGTTGTTGGAACAACTCGCAAAACTGCCACTCACAAGACACAACAGTGCAGAATTGTTGATTGATGGCGAAGAGACTTTCAATGCTATTTTTGAAGGGATCGCTTCTGCGACGGAATACATTCTCGTTCAATTCTACATCTTGCGTGACGATGAACTAGGCCGAAAACTGCAACAGGCCTTGATTGAGAAAGCTCGCAACGGTATCCGCGTTTACGTTTTGTATGACGAATTAGGGAGCCATTCTCTATCCGTGACATACACCGAGGAATTGCGACAAGCAGGAGTCTTGATCCACCCCTTCAATACCACACAAGGCAAAGGGAATCGATTTCGTATGAATTTTCGTAACCATCGCAAAATCGTTGTTGTCGATGGTGATGTGGCTTACGTTGGAGGGCACAATGTGGGAGACGAATACCTTGGGAAGCACCCAACCCTCACCCCCTGGCGAGACACTCACGTTGCCGTCCGAGGCCCTGTCGTACAATTCGTACAGGTTTCTTTCGTTGAAGATTGGCTTTGGGCGGTCGGTTCGACACCTGAATGGCGATCGGGAGGAACACACGAACTCGATTGGAATCCAGAAAAGGCACCGCAAGGTGATATGCTGGCGCTTTGTCTGCCAACGGGCCCTGCTGATGATCTGGAAACATGTACGCTTTTCTTTCTGGATGCCATTAACGTCGCCAAGAATCGGCTCTGGATCGTCAGCCCGTACTTCGTTCCCGATGAACAACTGATGTCAGCACTTCAATTGGCGGCATTGCGTGGAGTTGATGTTCGTATTCTCATTCCAGAAAACCCTGATCAGAATCTCGTTTATTATTCTTCATTCTCGTATCTGGAAGAAGCAGAAAAAGCGGGCATTAAAATCTATCGCTATCAACCCGGCTTTCTGCATCAGAAAGTCATGTTGGTCGATGACAGTGCCTCAGTCATCGGAACTGCAAATTTCGACAACCGATCGATGCGTCTGAACTTCGAAGTTTCAATGCTTATCGTCGATAAGGAGTTCGCCAGCAAAGTCGAAACAATGCTCAGAGAAGATTTTTCAAACAGTCGCAAAGTTTCCGCAGAGGAATATACCGATGCCTCACGTGCATTTCGATTCGCCGTACGAGTTGCAAGATTGCTGGCCCCGATCCAATAGTACTCGAGCCTTGAAGAATCGAAGTGAAATTCAAAACTGTTCCATAAGACTTCGTGAGAGACGAGGTGAATGCTCAGGAACTGTCGGAGATTCGTTCCTGCTCGCGACGGTTCAATAACGGCGACACTCCCCGTGCAGCGGCGAAAGGCGCGGGTGAAGTGAGGTTGATCGGAGTATCCAAGTTGATGTGCGATTTCCTCAAGAGTGAAATCACTTTGAGCGAGCAGTCTGTCGGCCGATTCCATTCGCGCTGTCTCAATGACTGTTAAATACGTTGTGTTCATTTCTGACAGGCCTCGTTGCAGTGCTCTCACACTCGCTCCCAGAACCCGAACGACAACGCTGTCACGATTTTCGGAGTGCGCGGACGGATGACCTTTTAAATAAATTGTTGATTGCCGGTTCCTTCAAACGTTCGAATTTTCGCTCACGAAATTAGTCGATTCTCTCCAGCCAGCCTGACGAAAAACAGACCTGATTCTCAATATACGTATGGCATTGATGACACGAAATTCGTGTGTCAGACAATGTAGGGAAACTGAGACAGACATCGACCGTGCCGTAACCTCGATGTCAAAAAACGGTGAATTTCTCGGAATCCCAGAATAGCTCTGGGTTCTTGGGACTCTCAGCGGTCACAATCGGATGTGGCGGTGACGAGGAATGCTACCATCACAAACGAGCAACCGGTAAGGTGTGCCGTGAAACATGTTAATTCTCGCAACCACAGGAGCTTCTCCATGGCCAGATTCATCACCACGATCAAATTTACGGAACAAGGCATCCAAAACATCAAGGACACGAGCAAGCGGGCCAGTGCTTTCAAGTCAGGGGCCAAGAAGATGGGCGTGAAAGTCAAGGACATCTACTGGACCCTGGGTGCTGCCTTCGACGGAGCCATCGTCTTCGATGCGCAGGACGATGAAACGGCGAAGGCACTCATGCTGAGCCTCGAATCGCAAGGGAACGTCCAGACACAGACGGCTCGTGCCTTCAATGCGAAGGAGATGGACGAGATCCTGTCAAAGGTACAATAAGGTATAATGACGACAACGTGGTGATCTCATCTGCGGGGTACAAAAACCTTGAACACCTTTGAAAAGGAGAATTTCAGGTTGAAACTCGCAGAGAGGATAGCATCGGTCTAACGGTTGTTCCTTGGTCTCGAATCCACATGATGAGTATTTTCTCAGCAACCTTGGAAACGTTTTTCTGAAACAGCTTTGATCGGTTTTCACATGAATGACCCAATTTCCGTCGATGTCAATGTCACAGGGACAATCATCGTGGCTGTGGTCGTACTGTATGCTGGCCGATTCTTGACGAGTCGAATTTCGTTTTTACGTAATTTCAACATCCCTGAGGCCGTCAGTGGTGGCTTGTTATGCAGTGTCGTGGCTGCAATCGTTTTCTTTGCGTCCAATCGGCAGATCAATTTCGATCTGACTCCGCGAGACTCACTTTTACTTATTTTCTTTAGCACCATCGGATTGTCTGCAAAGTTCAGTACATTGATCAGTGGTGGGAAGTCACTGGCGATTCTGGTGGTCTGTGCCATCGGATTCTTGATCCTGCAGGACATCGCAGGTATCGCTGTTGCGCTTTCTTTCGGAGCGCCCCCTGCCTACGGGTTACTTGCTGGGAGCATTGCGTTTGCGGGTGGACACGGTTCGGCGATTTCTTATGGCCAGCTCGCCGCCGATCAAGGTCTTCCCGGAGCGTTGGAACTGGGATTGGCTTGCGCGACATTAGGCTTGATTGCCGGTGGCGTCATTGGCGGACCGATCGCGCGACGTCTCACGACAAAGAACAATCTGTCCGGCGAAGCTGAAAAACAATCTTTTCTCCCAGGCCCTGAAGAGACGAGTGAATCCTGTCCTGTGACGCTCAACGGAATGTTGGACTCCATTTTCGTTCTCGCTATTTGTATCGCTGCCGGAGCTGCTGTAAATTATTGGTATGACCAACGCTCGGAAATGCCGTTACCCGGTTTTCTCACAGCCATGTTTGTGGGGATTGTGCTCACCAACGGTCTCGATTTCTTCAAGATTGAATTGCACAAACCTTCGATCAGCCTCTGTAGTGATGTGAGCCTGCAACTGTTCCTGGTAATGAGTTTGATGAGCCTTCAGCTCTGGACTCTCGGCGGAGCATTCGGCCCACTTCTGGTGATCCTGCTCGTGCAAATCGGTGCGATGGCTGCCTTCGCTTTATATGTTGTTTTTCCAGCGATGGGACGGGACTACGACGCGGCCGTTATCGCAGCCGGATTCTCGGGGCTCGGCTTGGGGGCGACACCGGTTGGTATTGCTAACATGCACGCCGTGACAGAGAAATTTGGAGCATCACAGAAGGCATTTCTGATCGTCCCGCTCGTAGGTGCGTTCTTCCTCGACATTGCCAACGCGGCGATCATCCAGGCATTCCTCGCAACGCCACTGTTTAAATAATGCTGGCGGATAAGCTCTTCGCATTTTGAGTCCATTCTTCGTATGAAATCTCAGCTTAACGACGGCGTGTGCTCGCTGTTTCGGACTTCTTTATAGTGTTTGCACTCAAGAGCCACCTTGAATGATTAATGAGTGAGCACCAAGCTTAGCGTTCAGGCTGGTGTGCAGTGAGAAATTTTTATCGGGGTGTACAAACTATGAATTTTAATCGCATTCTTTCGAACAGAACTCTGAAGTGGCTCCTGTTCTCTCTGCTTGCCACGACTTTGAGCGTGTCGACAGCGGTGGGGCAAGAGACACAGAATAAGACTGACGGATATCTATTTCATGACTCGCATTTCCACCTGACGAATTACATTCAAGAAGGTACAGACATTCGACATTTCTTAAAAATCATGGGTGATAAGGTGGGACGATCGATGCTGTGCGGCATCCCTTTGCAGCAACAGTGGATGCACGCGAGCACGGGCGACTTTGCCCCGACGTACTACACACAAACCGACGCCCCCCTCTACTATTACTCGTTCACGGATGCGGCAATTGCCATGGCATACCGATCATTGACACCCGAAGAGCGTTTGCGTTTCGACCCCATGATCACCGGCTTTAATCCTACTGACATGTATGCAGCAGATCACATCCGGCGTGTGCTTATGACCTTTCCCGGCGTCTTTTCGGGCATTGGAGAATTCTCGATTCACAAAGAATTTGTTTCTTCAAAAGTGGCCGGCGAGGTCTCTACGGTGAACAACAAAGCACTTGAAGGTATCCTCGACTTTGCGGGCGAAGTTGGTCTTCCCGTCGTCTTCCACAGGGCTGGTCAAAAGTTCAATTGAGGTTTGGTACGGGAAATGTATGTGACTGGGTAAGACGATTTTGGTTCACTTTTTTGAAAGGATGACCATTGAATGCTTGCCCCGAGCGGAATTTGTTGCACTTTTTGCAACAGATT
>JAJDEL010000878.1 GCA_029259835.1 Planctomicrobium sp.
TGGCGACGGTGGCGATGACGTCATCTGCTTCCCAACCGGGGTGTGAGACAATCGGGATTCCATACGCATTGACAACATCAAAGATCAGCGGGATTTGCGGTTGCAATTCATCAGGCATGGAGTCCCGATTCGCCTTGTAATCTTCATAAATCGCGACGCGTTCCTGCGGCGTTTGCGATTCCATCGCACAGATGATGTGCGTCGGCGATTTCTCTTTCAACAGGTGTTGCAGGTCACCGGTGAAGCCGAAGACTGCATTCGTCGGCTGCCCGCGTGTTCCGGTCATTGGTTGACGGATCGCGTGAAAGACTTGAAACACGAGTGAGAACGTATCGATGATGTAAAGTGTCTTCGGCATGTGGTTATCGTGTGAATTCGATCTAAGAAGAGGGGCGAGACGCACACTCCAAGTGTGTGTGAAAACATGGGAAATCGCGTTATTTTCGCACGTCGACGCAGATGATATCCGCGTCATCGCGTAGAAAGATGCGACCGTTGCTGAGTACTGGAGCTTGGCGCGTTTTGCCGATGAGACTTGTGCGGTCGAGTTCCTCAAACTTGTCAGGAGTTGCTTTGACGATGACGAGTTCGCCTTCCATCGTACTACACCACAGTTTTCCATCAGCAGCGATGAGGTTGCCTTTTCCGAAACGCCTTTTGAGCCAGACACGCTCGCCGGTTTTCGCCTCAATGCAGGTCAAATTCGTGACAGGTCCGGCGCTGCCGATGTTGTCGAAGCCGTAGAGATAGCCATCGATCAAGATCGACGTTTGCCATTCATTTCGCAAGACACTTCTGTTTCCCAATGAGGACCAGACTTCGCTGACGCTACCAGAAAAATTTTCAGGGACTTTGAGTAGCGTTGTTCCATGATTTTCACCGGACGAGACAAGAATGTCTCCAGCGACGGAAATCGGCGTTGCGATGTTGCAGTCGTAATCTGTTTTGTATGGATAACTCCAAATTTCTTTCCCGCTCTTTGGGTTGAGTCCAAGGACGCCACTTCCGTGGAAGACGACAAGTTGCACTTGCTGACCGACTGAGAGCAGTGCAGGGGACGAGTACCCGGCAGGGTTTCCAGTTCCTGCGGTCCAGGCGACTTTTCCTGACTGACGGTCGAATGCGGCAACCGTTGCCTTGGAAAGACCTGCGGTGATGATGACGTGCTCGTCGGTAAGAATCGGCGAACAGGCCATGCCGTATTCGGCGGGGCGACCTCCAAACTCGGCAACGAGATCGACACTCCAAAGCTGCTTGCCGTCTTTGAGTGAATAGCCAGCGAGGATGCCTTCACCTGACATCGCGAAGACTTGGTTTCGGTCAATCACTGGAGTTGAACGCGGGCCGTTTCCCATTGCGTTTTTGAACGCGGGAGCGATCTTGCTCTTCCAGCGTTGGTCTCCCGACTTCACATCGAGAGCAACGACGAACTGCTGCGAATCATCCTGAAACATCGTACACGCAGTTTCGCCAACGACGGCAATCCCTGACATACCGATGCCAAGTGGGCTTCGCCAGAGAATCTTCGGTCCATCGTCGGGGAACTGATCAATGAGACCAGATTCTTTTGAAAGGCCATTGCGATTCGGTCCCAGAATTTGAGGCCAATCCTCCGCTGCTGCGGTAGAGATCAGGCAGCATGTGGCGAGTAGTGATGTGGTGAAGAGGCAGTACATATTGAATCCATTCTCAGGGGGAGATATTTTCCCAGAGCTTGTGTGAAAATCGAGTTCCGCCCCCTCACCCTCTCCCCCCAGGGAGAGGGGACAAAGATTGCTGTGGGCAGGCATTGATATGAATATTCAATCACGCTCTGAGGTGACAGCATAACCGACTACACACCTTAATGTGAATGGTCGTGCTCACTGGTGAGAATCAGGCAGCTTCCGACGCCGGTTTCTTCGCAGACGGGGTCATCGGGCAGCTCGACTTGCAGGGTCATATGTTCAATTCCGAACGCATCATGCAGCCTTCGTCGGACATCTTTCAATTCAAATTGATCGGCATATTCGGGAGCGATAACAATGTGAGCCGAGAGTGTTTTCAGGCCACTGGAGATCATCCAGAGATGCAAACAGTGGACATCATGGACGGCTGGAATTTCTTTGAGTAATGCTTCCACTTCACCGACATCAATTCCTTTTGGAGCGTGCTCCATGAGAACACCAATTGACTCGGCGAGTAGATTCCACGAGGAGTACAAGATGAGCAAGCACACCAGGATGGAAGCGACCGGATCTGCCCAAGTCCAACCTAAATGTCCGACAAGAATCGCCGCGACGATGACACCGACGCTGCCGAGGGTGTCTCCGATCACATGCAGCCACGCACCGCGGATGTTCAAGTTATGTTGATGCCCGCCGTGTAGCACTTTGAGGCTGATTAAATTGATCACCAGTCCTCCGATAGCGATCCAGAGCATCGGACCGGCGAGGATTTCCGTCGGTTCTCTCAGTCGGTCCCAGGCTTCGTGAAGGATTCCACCAGCGACGATAAATAGGGAAGCTCCGTTGATTGCGGCGGCGATAATTTCGGCGCGGTGGTAACCAAAGGTTCGTTGCGGAGTCGGCTGGCGGGTTGCGATCCATGCGGCGAACAGGCTGATTCCTAGTGCGGCCATGTCTGAAAACATATGCCCGGCATCGGCAAGAAGAGCCAACGACCCTGACCACAAGCCGCCAATCAGTTCTGCGACAAAGTAGACAGCGACAAGTCCGAATGTGATCGTCAGACGGCGTGTTGCCATCGGGTGAGCTTCGTTGTGGGAGCAGGTATCAGACATCGCGAGAAGTCTCTATTGAGACACGAATTGATTTCAAAATGAGTTCTCCAGGAATTTTAGTACCCCAATTGTGAATTCACCACGAAGGGCCGGAGAGAAAACGGAAATCGCATCTCTTGAGGATTCACAAAATGTCGGCTGAGCGCCACGAGATGAAATTAGAGCGGAGTATGCAAATTTCTTCGTATCTCAAACTGATCAAAGAATTTTTGCGGAGTTTCGAAGCCATCAACTCGGGACCGAGAGTACTTCTCCCAAGCGACCAATGTTGGGTCAATGATTGGGATCGATTAAAATTTGCAGCGGGTTATCAGAGTTTTTCAAAAGAAATCGGCACTGGCAGCAGGTCGGTCCAACATCTACAATCCCGAACGACGTATTCAGCGTGCAGTCGTATCATGGTTTCTCCAATCAGTTCGATGTGAAGCCTTAACAACACCAAAGCGGGTCGCTTTTCCGGCGACGAAATCACATGACAGACGAACGCATCAACCTGAAAAACCCGATTATTGCTGGGGTTTTGGCCTTCCTGATCCCCGGTGCCGGACACCTTTATCAGGGGAGAAACTTTAAGGCAGCAGTCTACTTCTTCTGCATTCTGGGGTTATTCTTCTCCGGAATGGCGATGGCAGACTGGAAAGCGGTTCAGCCGCCGATAAAACCGAAAAGCACAAAAATTGCGATGCTGAAATATTCGGCGCAGTTGGCTGTCGGTCTGCCATCGATGTACGGTTTGGTCCAACGTGAGCGGTACTACAGCGAGGCGAATCAGCAAAATGCCCCTGAACTCAAGGCGTTTTCGGCCCCTTTTGAGGGTGAGCTTGAACTGCGCGGCGACGATTCATCTCAATATGAAGATGTCACTGGAACGGTTCATCTCGAACCTGTGACCGGTACTCTGGGAGATGTTTCTCTCACCGGGAGTTTTGATACGGAAGTACAAGGCAAGCAACAATCCTTCAATCTCGTTACTGTTCATCTTGCGAAAAAAATCAAGGCATCAAAGCGTCGAGGATATGAAGCTTCAATCATTCTTGATCCTGCGACTCCTTACAATTCAATCGGTGGGATCAGAGGGTCAATCCCGCGACCATTCCTGAACTGGTTTGAAGTTCCCATGGATGAAGCAGAAGTCCAGCAACTCCACGCTGATCTCGGCAAGGTTCACGAACTCGCGATGGTTTTCACCTGGATCGCCGGTTTGTTGAATGTCCTCGCAATCTGGGATGCAGTCGAAGGTCCGGCATATGGCTTCGATGGTGACGACAACGGACCTGAGGACGATGCCGAACCTAAAGAGAAGTCCACTGCTTAACGTTGAATCTCACGCTCTCCTTCAAAGAGAAAAAGCAGACAATACTTTCCTCCCAGATTGGGACAATTTTTCATGAACATCACTTGGTACCTGTTTCCACTCGCAGCGACAGTGAGTCTTGTCTGGAACACGAGTCGTTACGAATCGACCCCGCTGATTCTCCAGCGATCACTGAAGCTCTTCGTACAAATCATCTTGTTTATGACTGTGATTCTGGGCGTTCTTTTCGCATTATCGCTTCCGCTTTGACATATTTGTAGGCTGGGTTAGCCTTTTGCGTCACCCGGCATCGCGTTGGGCGGCTGCTGCCGAAATGCTGGAACGAGTCCCAGCCTACGTGCCAGTGACAAAGAACAACGAGTACGAAAATTTCTTTCTCAGCGAACTCTCTATTCATCGATTAGCAGCAAACTTCTTTGTATGCTGCTGAACTCAAATCCATCTCGCGTTGTCGTTCTCATCTTCGAAGAACCAGTACGCGCACTTCAACACTTTATTATTTGACATGACTGACATTCCAAAATCCTACGAACCGCACGAAGCCGAGCAGAAATGGTTCCCGTATTGGGAACAGCGCGGTGACTTCAACGCAGATCCAGTGGAAGGGAAACCTTCGCACACGATCATGATCCCGCTTCCGAATGTGACTGGGGCGCTGCATATGGGTCACGCTCTGAACGGGACGTGTCAGGATTTGGTCACCCGCTGGCGACGGATGCAGGGGTTCGAGGCTCTCTGGATGCCAGGCACAGATCATGCAGGGATTGCGACGCAAGCCGTTGTTGAACGGCGGATGCTCGAAGAAGAAGGTCTCACGCGGCGTGATGTCGGGCGTGAAGCACTCGTTAATCGCATATGGAAATGGAAAGACGTTTACGAGAAACGGATTATCTCTCAGCAGAAATCACTCGGTGCGAGTTGCGATTGGAGACGCCTGCGGTTCACGCTCGATGAAGTCTGCGTGAAAGCGGTTCGGCGGACGTTCTTCAAAATGTTCAGCGATGGTTTGATCTTCCGTGGGA
>JAJDEL010000879.1 GCA_029259835.1 Planctomicrobium sp.
TAAGCATGTTTTTGCTCCGGCATATGGTCGTGTGGGGTCACGACTGCTGGCGCCCGTTGATGCGACGTTCCTGCCGGTGATGACTGATTCGGAATGGGATGTCCTTCTCTCCGGCTCCGAGCGAACATCGCTCTGGCATCCGCAACTTGGATTGATTGGGTTTGAGCCGGACGAGGTTCTCTCGGTCGCCGATTTAATTGAGTTCACACCTCCCGGTCGCGCGAACTGGTCGTCCGCGCACGAAGGTGTTGGGTTCAATTCTCGGTTACTCAGCATTCAGGCGGTTTGGCCGGAAAATCCTGGTGAAATGATCAAACAGGGAGGCGGAGAAATCGGCTCCAAAGGTGGCGAACTTAAAAAGCTCAAAGGAAAAGGACGCGATGGAAAGACGAGTGATCTCGCTCAGAAAGCAGGAGGGCTGGCGGGTGCGGCAGTCGGCTTGGCTCTCACTCCATTTGCAATGGCGGCGAAGATGATGGCAGGCATGGTTCCAGGCACCGCGAACCAGCCGACCTGGGTGAATAAAATTGAAGACTGGTCCAACGACATTCTTCGAAAAGGAGCGAATCTATTGAATTCGCGGATGCGTGAGATGGACCGGCTGATGAAAATGCTCAATGAATCTCCGGACGAAGGCTTGAAGTATGCGATCCCAATGGGACAAGGCAACGCGACTCCGGGTTCTTCTCAAGGATCGAGACTCGTTGGTCGGAACGTCAACTTCAGCTTGAGGAACATCTTCGGCGGCGGACCAGCGGACTACTGGGACATGCCGTACGATGTGCAGGCGAACTTGCACGCGCGGTATCGAGAACTCGCGGAGCGGGAAGTCCATCTTGGTCGACACCGCCGGGCGGCGTACATCTATGCCGAACTCCTCGGCGATTTGAACGGAGCCGCCGCCGTTCTGGTTGCAGGCAAGCATTTTCGCGAAGCGGCGGTTCTGTACAAGGAGAAACTTTATCGACCACTCGAAGCGGCTCAATGTCTGGAGAAAGGTGGTCTGTTGCACGATGCGATGGAGATCTACTCTGAGCTAGGCAGTTTCGAAAAAGTCGGCGACTTGCAGACTTTGCTTGAAGATCAAGAAGCCGCTGACAACGCATATTGCCGGGATGTTGAAAAACATCTCGCGACGAGAGACCACCTTCATGCCGCACGAATCCTCGACGAAAAACTCGACAATCCCGACGAAGCGATCATTGTGCTGGAGACCGGCTGGAGCGGTACTTCGCATGTCAAAGATTGCTTGCAGAAAAGCTTTGAGATTCAAGCACGTCTGGGTCAACACGACGCTGTCAAAACCCTGATTCACCGCTTCTCCGAAGAGTCGTATCAGCGCGGTCGAGCAGTCGCCATCGTCAGCGCGCTCGGAACTGCGGCGACGAGTTATCCTGATTCATCGACACAAGCGCAAGCCGCAGACGCCTCGCGAATCATTGCTTCCAAAACAGCGCAAGCCGATCCGAAATCGGCTCGGCAGTTATTAGGGCTTGTTGAGAAACTCGCCCCGGAGGATCGTTTACTCAAGAGAGATACGTCACGTTTCCTGAAACAGCATCGCCCAGCACCGGTCAGCCGAACAATCCGCCAGCGCAGTGCAAACCTGATTGTCGCCAAGATCGAGTCGATGCAGAAACTCGATTGGCCCGACACCACTTGGCGGTCTTTCGCTCAATCGAATCAACACATTTACGCAGTCGGAGATATTCACAATGGTGAGCTTGCACTGGGACTGGGGAGTTATTCAGACGATGGACTTATCTACTTGAGTGCGAGTCTTTGGGGTAGAGAGATCTCACCTCGTCACAATGTCTATGGGATTACGAGAGCTGAACAGTCTGCGCTCGGGCTGAGCCATCAAGATGATCGATCTTTCATTGCAATCGACGAGCAAGCATCATCTGTTTCCCTCTGGAGTATGTGCTTCGAACTCGGTTTGATAGATGTCATCCCGCCGAATCGTATCGACGCAATCAATATCGGCACGCCAGCATTTCTAGCTGATGAAACGGTCAACATCGCCAGCAATGCTGAAATGCTCTGGGCGGTCGAATGGCCGACCTTGGCACTCAAAGGATTCAACCACGACGGTTTGCCGGTGATCAATCAGCAACTCGAACCACCACCTGGCTGGGAATTCGACTCCGCGGTTGGCATCCCAATGCTGGCGCAGTCGAATGCTGTTTATGTGGCCTTGGGGTCGACATTCCTGCAAATCACCAAAAGTGGTCGAGTACTCGAAACCGAATTCGAGCACGTGATTCAGCGTTTGGTTGGGAGTGTTTCTCATACGCTTTCACGGATCGCAGTCTTCTTCGAAGAAGGAGGCGCCGTTTGCTGGCCCCGATTGGTTCATGAACAGCACTTTGAGAAATTGCCCCAAGGGCTGTACCAACCAGACGGACTCTTTCTACGGAACGGAAATTTCATCACACATGCCAATGGAGACTGGCATCTTTACTCAACGGAATCTCGCAAGTTGAATTCTCTCGGCTTCATCAGCGGCATTGCTCACAAACCAACAGCAATCCTTCGGCACCCTAATGCGAACAAAATCGTGGTCTGCACCGAAGGTGGCGAGGTCGCGGTCTATTCACTTTCGAAATGATGTAGGGCCGGTTCGCTCCTCTCTCTTTGAAAGTCCAAAGAACTTTGTGAATTGCCTGTAAGTATTCGCTGCCTGCCCCGTATGTGGAATGCAAACACGCACGGTCGCGTGATTAACCCGCCAGAAACACCAGCATGCAGGCATGACCCAGGAGGGGCAAGAGCAACAAGGACGTTGCCCCTGCTGCCTGGTGTTTCTATCTCTTCGAAATAAGGTTGCAACGATGGTTCGAGAAGTTCAGATGAGTTGGGATAGTGAGAATCCCATGCCGGAAGAGTTGAGTCACAGCTCCTGGGATAACGATGACCCTGCCCTTGAAGAACCCAAACGCAAGGAACAAAAGAGACAGGATCAACGATTGAATTCAACCGAAACTCCTGAACGAGAAAGCCAGGATCGTTAAGCATCGAGAATTGAACGAAACATCTTTTGCCGTTTTTTTCTCTTTGAATCTCATTTTATACTCAGACAGGTCACCTATGAAGACAACTGAAATTCGCAAACAGATCTCAATCTTCCTTCCGGTTTCCGACTGGCGCGTACTCCGCCACGAAGCCGCACGTCAAGAGGTTCCGATCACCGAACTATGCCGCCGCTGGATATGCCCGGAGATTGTTGTGATCAAGGCGGAGCGAAGCACACCCAGCCAATGAGAATATCAAAGCGTCGTTTCGCCGCACACTTAAAGTGTGCGGCAAACCTGGGATTGAGCAAATTGCCCAGCTCTCAACTCAGGTAATGTTGTACTTCTTGAGTTTACTGAAGAAGGTGCTACGAGGAATCCCTAAGAGTCGCGCCGCTTCGGCTTTGTTTCCGTGGCAGGTTTCCAGAGCATTTCGCAAAGCCTCTTCCTCCTGGTCTTTGGCAAGGACTGTCTTCCTGGCGACGGCAAGATGCGCGGGAGCCGATGCGGAACGAGTTTCTGATGAAGATGCTTTCGATGGCGAAGTGAACACCGGAACGGATTTAGGGTCTGTCAATTCGACTGGCAAATTTGAACTGTAGACGGTGTTCCCTTCCGCCAGGACAACTGCGCGTTCGATGGCGTTTTGCAATTCACGGATGTTTCCAGGCCAATGATGTTTTTTGAGGATTGCCAAAGCGTCATCGTCAATCCGCAAGACCTGCTTGCCGGATTTCTCTGACGCGACGCGGAGGAAATGAACGGCCAGTTCGTAGAGATCCTCTTGCCGTTCCCGTAGTGGGGGGAGCGTCATGGATATCACATTGAGGCGGTAGAACAAATCTTCTCGGAATTTCCCTTCTGAAATGAGCTGTTCCAGGTTCCGATGGGTCGCCGCGACGATGCGAACATCCACTTTCATGGACTTTGTACTCCCGACCGGTTCGAACGTTCGTTCCTGAAGGACACGTAAAAGTTTCACCTGAATATCGAGCGAGATATCTCCGATTTCATCGAGAAACAGAGTCCCTCCGTTGGCACGCTGGAATCGACCGATTTTGTCTTCCCTCGCATCGGTAAAAGCTCCCTTAACGTGGCCGAAGAGTTCGCTTTCCAGAAGAGTTGGCGACAACGCAGCACAATGGACCGAGACAAGCGGCTTTTTCCGTCGAGGACTATTGTCGTGAACAGCTTTTGCGAGAAGCTCTTTCCCGGTTCCACTTTCACCACGAATCAACACAGACGAATTACTGGAGGCCACTTTACGGACTGTTTCAAGGAGTTCCTGGATGACCTCACTCCGGCCCAGAATCCCTGACCGGTCAAAGGGTTCTTTTTCACCTTGAGGCTCAGGAGTTTTAGAGAGGGCTGCAAGCTCTTGCTGAAAGGCTCCGAGTTGTCTTTCCTGATCATTGATCTTTTCAATTTTTAATTGCAAATCCTGATTGAGCCGCGAAACATCTTGCTGCACGTTGGCACAATGCAAAGCGACTGCGGTGATTCGAGCCATTGCAATCACATAAGCAACATCTTCTGCAGAAAAGCTAGCATGATTGGGCTTTGCACCGAGGACGAGAATTCCTCCAAGTTGATCCTGAATCTCTAACCCGTGAATCACTTCCGCATTCAGTTGCCTGATGAGTTTCTGCGATGGACTCCCCCGTTCTGAGACGCGCTGTAAAATTCGGTGTTGCGTCAAGTCCGCATCCGCGTCTGCTTCAACATGAATCTGTAACGGAAAATCGCCTTGCCCAGAGGCCATGACCATACGAAACTCAGGGAGATCCTTTCTACGAAGATAAAGCGCTGCTTCATCAACATGGAGAACTTCCCGACAGGAGTCGAGCAGGCTGGCGGAGACGGCTTCAGGTTCCAGCACGTCAGAGACAACGCGGTTCATGCGAGTCAGTGCTTTATCAAGTTGGTATTTTTCGCTAAAGAAATTACGGTCGAGAACTCGTTGGATGTTGTCGCGGAACCAACTGAGAACCAAAATCGAAGTCATCAACACCAACGCAAGCGGAACTGTTTGTTGGAAAATCGCTAAATCTTGATGCAAGGCGTTCACCGCTCCGACAGCAATCAAGGCACTGAAAACGAGAGCCAAAGCAATGCTGCTCCCGTAATACCAAACACCACGGCTGACAACCTGATCGATTAACATCAGCTTGTACCGTGCAATCCCGATTCCGTATGCCAGCATGAATGCCAGGCTGGCAATAAACATAGGAAGCCGGGCAGCACCTAACGCAAAGCTGACGTGATCAAATACTGCCAGATAAAAAGTGTACCCAATGGGCATGATTGCAAAGAGAGCCGCCCAGAGAATCCATTTCACCTGACTCCGCTCCAGAGGATTCCTCGCTCTGGTGTAACTGCGAAGTAGACGATGGATGCAGAGGACGAAGTATGCAATCGAAAAGCAGAGGACGGCGAAAATCGTATTGTGAAGGAGCGGCATTATCCCCGCTGTGGTGAGGCTGGACATCCTTTCGAGAGTTTCAGAAAAAGGTCCGAATCCTCGATCAACAGTCAATCCCCAAGTCAGCAAAATGCAAGCAGCCAGTGTAACGGCACCCAAGACTGGAATCGCATAAATCGCAATGATCGTCATCCCGCGCGAGCGAGAATACGTCTCTGACGGAAATGGGTACACCATCAAAAAATGCATCAAAACCGCCGGAAGCAAAGCGCCTGAGACAGCAAAGATTGTAATCAAGGACGGACTCGCAGCGATGACCCACCAATGACTACCACCTACAAAGGCCATCAAGGTGACTGCGGACAAGGCGAAAAATGTTCGTACCGGTTGGTCGAATGGACGGTTCCAGTAAGCGACACCTCCAATGACAACGATAAAGAATTGCAGGATGTACCAGACCAGAGTGATCGAGACGCCAAATGCTGGTTGAGGTATCAGCGGGACAAAACTGACGAGGGCTTCAGTCTCACCAGGTCGAATAAAATACAGACGGACGTAACGAGAATGGTCAGGGTACTCAACAGCTGACAGGTTCCCTAAATTTCGATCCTCTGTCGGATCAACCCTAAATTCCAGGATCCCTTCTGAGCCAATTTCAAGATTACGGAACTCACGATGTGCTCGCACCCAATCAGTAAAGGAATAAATCGGTCGACCAGCAAGTTCGATAATCCGGTCCCCAATATCTGGAGTGTTTCCTTTGATATCAACTTTTGCCAGTGCAGAGATGTCTTGCACTTCGAGACCCCGAACAGCAGAACCGGATTGCGAGTCACTTTCGATCAGGCAGCCGATTGGAACAACAGGCTGAGTTGGCACAAACCACAAAACGACCAATCCATAAAACGCTGAGGTCAGCGCCAGCGCCGAAATGAGCCAGATTTTTTGGATTTTGAAGTTCACATTATCTCTTAAAAGTTGAGCGCCACAAGCGTTTCGGCGCCGAAGTCAGCGCCGACCAAGATTATCCTAACACATTATTTTGTAAAAGCAACAATTCTGATATGAGGCAAGTTGTTGGTACTCCTAGGGCTAGAGCGAAAACCTCAATTAACCGCTCGGCGCCTTACACTTTTGGCACACTCATTGCATATCAAAGAATCGACCCCAACCATGCCCTTGGATTTATTCAGGCGAGTTGTTGTACGTTTTGTTTGCAGCCAAACCCACTCTGCTAACAGCCTCTCTTCTCCACGAGCGGCGTGCAACCACCCACCTGGTCCAAGGGCTTTTTTATGCGCTTTACAACTGGCAAGGATTGCTAACAGCTCTAAGAAATTTTCCGTACGCCTCAAGCGTACGAGGGACGCTGCACCACACACGACTTTCCGAGAGCAGCTACACGATTACAGTCGCTTTGCGAGCCGTTTTCGTTGCAGTAGAGACTGAAATCTCTTTTCTCTACGCTGTGAAGATTTGGTAGTCGAGGGCTTTTCGCTTGGTAATTCGCGAATCCAGATGTTCCTGAAATGAATCTCAGACCCCTCACTTTGGAGGGAGATCGAGCCTTCAAGTGGATTGCAGTCAGCGACAGTTCCAACAGACTGACCATTGACTGTGACTGTGACTTTCCCGTCATTGCTCACAATAACGCAGTGATTCCACTGATTCACTGGTCGAGACAACATCGGCACATTTCGAATTTCGTTGCTCGACTTTGCACCGGGAATAGGAAAAACACTTCCTGCAAATGGCTGCTGCAACTGAACTTGCACCGATGTGGGCCAGATTCGATTGTCCCCATTTGTATAGATCAGAACTCCACTGTTTCCATTTTCGTCACTTGGAAATCGCCATTCAAGTCCAAACTCGAAGTTACGAAATTTCTTCCTACTGCGCAGATAACCGTTGGGCTTCCCGGTACACGCAATAAAAGCGACGCCAGTCTCGCTATCCTCTGTATACTTCCAGGTTTCCTCGAACTTGGTGTCTTTCTTTCCTGAGAAAAAACTCCAGGTCTCTCCTGGAAAATCCTTCGTTAACAGCATCGTTTTCGGAGGAATGTCATTGGGGGCACCATTTGCCTCTGGAACTGTTTCCTGACAAAACCCGGGAGTGCTAAATACCGCTAAGAATGTCACCACTGCGAAAGTGGAGAACACAAGCTGGCGATTAAAAGAACTATGAATCATCTGAAGGCGCATATCTCTAGCACTCTACTGTCAAGCCTTCTCCACGAAGCTATATGAAATCTAACCCGTTGAACAAGCAAACGCAAACGATGACCGCCTCCTAAGGCTTTTCCAGGTCATTGCTCACTTATCTCCTGGGGTTGAAGAGTCAGGTGTTTTGAAGATTTTTGAGTTAATCGGTTTCGATTGCTGACCAGCAGGGATGACATGAATCGTCCCTGACAACGTCATTCGCTTGGGGGCGAGGCAAGAGACGTTATTACAGGCTTGATACCGAAGCTGCAGGCTCACTGGGACTTCACCACTGGCATTCTCCGGCAGATGAATCAGCCCTTTAAGAAGAATTTCCCCTTCATAAACAGAAAGCGCCTCATCGATACCATCAAGCTTAAAGTCATGTCCCTTGGGATATTCAATTCCGTCAAACTTGAGCTTCGACTCTCCGATCAGCTTGAGTTCTGTTGGAATCACGAATGCTGGACGTCCGGGATTGGCATTGATGTGCCAACCTTCGGCGACCGTGATTTCAATTATGACCGGGAGACTGCCTCCGGCAGTGACTCCGTCGAGAGCAAAAAACCCGGCTGCTTTCACGTTCGGATTTTTATCTGTCGCCGATGCTGCCACTTTCAGTCCGATCACGCGCTGGTCATTCGTCGCCTTTCCGTCAGTGGCAGTCATCTTTGGACTGGAAACGCCACCTTGAAACAATCCTCCAGCACCAGAGGGGACTTGCGTCTCCCTCTTTGTGTCCAGCAGTTCCTGAGCCGCCAATGCGAAGTAAGGAAGATTGCCGGGAGATTGACGAAATTGCGGACCGAATGATTGAATCGTTTTCAAGGCGTGTTCGGCGTACATGCCCTCACCAGTCAGGCGAGCAAGTCGCACGAGGTTTTGAATGCTGACGCTGTTCCCGGAAGGGATCACGCTGTCGTACGCCGACTTCGACCGTGCCAGCAACGATTCATGATCGTGCGATGTGAAGTAAAAACCTCCCCGATCCTGATCCCAGAAAAGGTTGATCTGATTGTCGGTCAGCAGCCTCGCTGCGTTGAGCCATTTCTCTTCTCCCGTTGCATCGTGCAGAGCCAGCAAGCCACTCACGAAGAAAGCGTAGTCGTCCAGATAGGCTGACAAGGAAGCCTTCCCATTCCGGGCAGTCCGCAATAATCGACCTTCGCGGTCTCTCAAAGTCGAAAGTAAATACAACGACGCCTTTGAGGCATGATCGATATAATCTTGCCGATCCAAGATCTTCCCCGCTCGCGCGAACGCACGAATCATCAGGCCGTTCCAACTCGTCAGAACTTTGTCGTCTCGACGAAGTGGCTTTCGCGTCCGTCTCTTAGCGAGCAGTTCAGCACGCATCCGCACCAGACGAGTCTCGAGTTCCCCCACAGGTACGCCAAGCTGCTGTGCCGTTTCTGCAACAGGACGCGGCAAGTGCAGAATGTAGCCGTGTTCGAATTCTGAATTTTGGTCAAGTCCATATGTCGTAGTGAAGTGGCGCAGTCCACCTGGAGCCAGAGCACCCTGAATTTCTTCCTTAGACCAAACGTAATACTGCCCTTCCACTCCATCTGTTTCTGCATCGAGAGCGGAATAGAAACCACCGGACTTGTCAGTCATTTCTTCGAGAATGAATCCCAGGATCCCCTCTGTCACATCTTTGTACTGTTGCTTTCGCGTTCTCTGATATGCTTCCGCGTAAACCTCCGCGAGTTGTGCATTGTCGTAAAGCATTTTTTCGAAGTGCGGAACAAGCCATTTTCTGTCGGTGCTATACCGATGAAACCCGCCCGCCAAATGATCATAAATCCCGCCTTCTGCCATTTCCTGAAGTGTGTGATCCAGCTTTGTAGCGATCGATTGTGCATTGGGAGCCCCGAGTGCAATTTGCGACTGGAGCAACATCAGTCTCGATGGCACAGGAAACTTTGGCTTGTCCGGATTTTTAGACTGAAAGTCAAAGCCTCCATGCTCCGAATCGTATCGCGAGAGCACAGTCTCGACCGCAGCCTGAACGCTGGAGGTATCGAGTACGAATTTTTCTAAAGAGACAGGCGGTTGAGAGAGTCGCCGAACCTCTTTGGAAATGACTGCGGAGGTCCGCAGGATTGCCTGAGGTTGCTCCTTCCAAGCGGCATCAATCTGCTTCATGACTGTCATAAATCCCGGTCGCCCAGGCATATCTTCTGGCGGAAAATATGTCCCACCTGCGATCGGTTCACCTTTCGGCGTGAGGAACATCGACAGCGGCCAGCCACCTCCTTGAGATGATTGAGCCAACTGAAAATAGACCTGCACGGCAAGCATGTAAATTTCATCAATGTCCGGTCGTTCTTCGCGATCAACTTTAATACAGACGAAGTGTTCGTTCATGTACTTGGCGATGGCTTCGTTTTCAAAAACCTTCCGCTCCATCACATGACACCAGAAGCAACTGCTGTAACCAATCGAAAGAAAGATCGGTTTGTTCTCACTCTGAGCCTTCTCGAACGCCTCTGCTCCCCACGGAAACCAATCCACCGGATTGTGAGCATGTTGGAGAAGATAAGGACTCGACTCCTGAGCCAACCGGTTCGCCTTATGCTTGTGTTCAATCTTCGGCTGCGGACCGGTTGCCTGCGCGAGAAGCTGCCCAGGAAACAATCCAACTCCGACCAGGGTAGCAATGCCTAGAACGAAGACAACTTGCCTGCGGAATGGAGTTTGAAGGCGTTGTTGAAAGAGACGGAAAGAGCCGAACATGGAATCAATATCCTGTGATAAATTACGAACGCCTGTAGTCTATCCTTCACTGCAAAGAGTTTCGAGAGCACATGAGTTTCCACCGTCTGTGAGGAACCCACAAGACTGGACTGATTAACAGCCCCTACTTGACATGGGTGAAATCACCGAGAGCTTTTTCGTTTTCTCGGCCTGATCATTCTTTACTGATTGGAACTTCCGAGGCAATGGATCGGATTTTCTCTTCGCCCAATGCGGTTCGATACAGACGCATGTCAAAAATCGAGCCGTTGAAGTAGTCGTGTTGACCGAAACCAATATTCAGAGGTTTGTCGTTCGTCAGGTCATAATTCTCGACGTTGAATTTCCGGGATGTGCCGACCAGTTTCCCATCAACATAGAGCTTTAACTGTCCCCCTTGCTTCATCGCGGCGATGTGCCGCCAGCCTGGCTTGAGAGGGAAATCGTAAGAGACATTCCGCCCTGCTTCGATCGATTTCACTCGCCCCGAAGGTAACGCGCCGACAAAGAGTTGCCCCTTGTGAACTGCCATCGACCAGGCGCGGCGATACTTGACATCCTCGGTAAGATCGACTCTCCCGAGCAAGCTCCATTTTTGCCCTTCGTCATATCGAAACACACCTGCCAGCGGCAAAGAGCCGCAATACATTTTTCCGTTGTAAACAACCAGTGGCATACTCTCCAACTCTTCGCCCAATCGCCCAACATCGGTCCAGCGGCTCTCATTTGATTGCGACTCAGATTCCAGGCGATAAATTTTTCCGCTCGGCCAACTACTGACGTGCAACCGCCCCTGATAAACTGCGAAGCCATAGGTCTGAGTATTCCCGTCCAGCACTCCCAAATCTTTCCAGTTCTCTCCATCATAGCGGTAAACCCCAGCTTCATCGAAACCGGTGCAGTACATCACTCCGTTGAATACAGCCAGCGCTTCAACTCGTTTTCCATCGGGACTTCCACAGTCGGCCCAGGTTTCTCCTCCTTCATAACGATAAAGCCCGGGTGAATACATCGCTGAGGCGTACAGTTGACCGCGGTATTCCACCATTCCAAAGACCGCTTCCGCCTCACCAAGTTTCCCGCAACTGGTCCAGCGCTGCTCCCCGTCATAGCGATAGATCGTGCCGCCACGGTTCAGGTTTTCCGACTCACTCAAAGCTGAGCCAGCGAGGCGATATTTACTTGCGGCAGCATAAAGCTTGCCTTTGTAAACGATTAACGAAGTGACCGCGTTACAAGGATCAGGGCTGCCGCAATCGACCCATTGATCATTCCCCTCCAACCGCCAAACACGTCCCGATTCCTTCTCCCCTGCCTCACAAGTTCCCGCATAAAGCTCACCCTTAAAAACCGTCATCGAGAAAACATAAACATTATTCCCGGGCCGACCTCGATCAATCCAATCACCATCGACGTGCCCGCTATCGATTCCAAAATGAATGTTTCGATAGTTCGCCTGAGTGTTCGTGACGCCAACATTGTTTTTGATGCTGAGTTGAAAACCCGTTCGACTGACAGGGTCAAATTGACTCACCACATCACCAATCACATCGTCAAGCTCCTCAGCAGTGTTGACCCAAGTTGCAATCGTAAAATCTCCTTTACCAACATTGATTCCAGAACTGTTCTTGACTTCAAGGTAATTCGAGCGTCCGTCTAGCAAGACTCCAATCTGTGAGGAAGAGAAATCGGCACCGTGAAACACTGCATGATGACCCTGGCCTGAATGGTCAAGGGCATCGACAGAAAATTTCCAGTGCCCCGAAGGTTTCTGCGCAGAAGCATGGCTACTCAAACACGCCATCAGCAAAACTAGACCACCCGCAAGTCGCAACGAAATTTTTGAACCGAATCGAAGTTTGCAATTCATTGAAGGTCTCTCGAAGGGTGTTTCTCAGCATCTTCAGTTCGTTTACTTGGCACGTACCAATTTGATGATGCGACCGGAGACGTTCCAGTCTTGAACGTACAGGTTGCCGTCTTTGTCCCAGTACGAGCCGTGTGTGCCACTGAAGACGCCTTCGATCCACTGCTCTTGTGGGATTCCAAAGCTTCCTCCTTTTTTACGATCAGGGTTGTGACCGAGAACGGCGACGATTGTGTTGCTCTTATCGAGAATGACAACTCGCCCATGCAGGTCCGGCACAGAAACGTAGTCTCCCTGAACCGATGCGGAGGTTGGCATGCCGAGACCTGAGACGACAACTTCTATGAACTCTCCTTCAAGACTGTAATGGACCAATCGGCCTTTGGGTTGGTGATTGCGGTCGCAAACTAACAGTCGAGGTGGGTCATAGCGTGTGTCCAATGTCATTCCGTGAGCGGTGTTGAATTGCTTGAGACCATTCCCTTTCTCACCGAAGTGCATCAGGTATTTTCCGTTCTTGTCAAACTTGAAGATGTGGTTGCTCGCGTACCCATCTGCGAGAATGATGTCCCCGTTCGGTGCAACAGTGATCGCGGTGGGATTGAACTTCTTGAGATCAAGCCCTGATTCCTTAGGGAATCCCATTTTCAAAACAATTTCACCTGTTTCAGCGTTGAACTTAATTCCTTCGGCATTCGCATTTCTGGCTCCGTAGATAAATTCCCCATCACTTTCCTTACGAATCTCCATGTCGTGGATGTTCGAGTATTCGTCACCCAGAAAACGGCGAACGACTTTGCCGTCAGGCGAAAAAACAAAGACTCCGATGTTCGCGCTCGTATAGATGTTGCCAGTGCTATCGACGACAACACCACCATGAGTCGGCCCAATGATCGACTTCCCTGCTTCGCTCAGCCCCCAACCTGGAACTGTATCGAATGTCATCGAGCCGTTCCCCATGCGGACCGGCTGAGTTTTTTCTGCTGCGACAGCTGGGAGTGTCATGCAAAGCAAAATTGCAATAGTGGTGTAAATCGAGCAGTTCTTCATCATTTGGAATTCCTGTTGTTTTTCTTGTCGTTATTCAGAGAGGGATCTGTCGCGAACGAATTGCAGTATCGAGTGACCAGCCCCACATTTCAACCGGACGCGTCAAAAGTTGTGAAAAGCTGAGATGAGCGAACCTCACTTGACCTAAACAACAGCCTGTCTATAATATAAGTCAGTTGATGAATATCAAGTGAGGATAGAAATGAAGCAAATCACTGGCGACAAATTACGTGGACACGTTGAAGACTTGATTTTGGCAGCTTTAGACCGAAGCGAGGCACATGGTCTTGAAATTGTCAAGAAAATTGATGCGGCAGGTTCCGGCGCACTGAAACTCAAAGAAGGTTCTCTCTACCCGGCACTCTACCGGCTCGAAGAAGCGGGATTTGTGAAAGGAGCATGGGAGGGCGAGAACTCCGGTCGACGTGGTGCCAGACGGCGTCTTTATAAACTGACAGCCAAAGGGAAGCGACGACTGGCTCAGGGGCGGCAGGAGTGGATGGATTTTGTATCAATTATGAACCAGGCACTTGGAGCAACGACATGAAAGAACTCATGATCCACGTCGAGCAGGCAGTCCGCTCGATTCGAGCAACACAGTGGCAGAAACTCAAAATTCGTGAAGAACTTCTCGGACACCTTCAAGGCGTTTATGCAGAGGAATTTGAACGATTAGGCGACCACGACGAAACGGTGAACGCCGCTCTTAAAAGATTTGGTCCTGCGGATGACCTCGTGAATCAATTCAAAGAGTCGCTCCCTTGGTACACTTTTCCATTGTCTCTCGTTTTACAAAGCGCTTCGCGAGATTATTCTCGACCAGATTCTTTGCTGGAAATGTCTCTGTGGGGAGTTCGGTTGGGTGTGCTTTTCATGATTCTCTTTGGAATACCCTGGTATTCGGCACTCGTGTTTACAGGGCGATTGCAGACCTACGAAGCTGTCTGCGTGTAGACCACACTCACTCTCTCTGGTTTCTTGATGCTGTGGCGTTGGCTGGGAATGATGTGGGCAGTTCAAGGAACGGATCGTCCGGAATTTTCACTACGGCGAATGATTTTTTTCAGCATTGCCTCATGGTGTGGTCCGCTGGTCTTTCCAATTCTGTTTTGGTCCGTTCCCTGGTTTGGCCCAACAATCAGCGATGCGTGGTTCCAGAGAGACACGAAACTGATCGTTTTCGCAGCGAGTGCGTTATTGATTCCAATTCTCATTATCCTCTTTGCGAGAACGAAAAGTTTCTCCAAGCTATTTCAGGAGGACTTGGAACGTAGTTCCTGTGTGAGAGAGTGGGAGCAACTCGATCTCAATTCTTAGCTCGAAACACTTCAGTGACGCGTCATGGGTGAAAGTGAGAATCAGTTTTTGCGTGGTATTGGTGACACTGCGTGCAACTGTTGAGCTTTTGAGAAGAGTTGTGGCACTTCGCGCATGTCATCTTGGTGATGGAAGAAAAGCCGCTGGGGAAGTCAGTTTCCCAATCTTCATGACTGCCAAAGAGTGTCTGAAGATCGAATTGATAAGTAGAGATGTTTCTGGCATTCTCACTCAAAGAATGACAACTTGAGCAATTTTTTTTCTCTGAAGTTAGAAGATGTGGGGCATGCGAGAACCTGGTGAGGGAATTCGATTGTTGTTTTGGAACTTTTGACGACCAGTTGATTTTCCATTGGCTGGAAACGCTGTCGCGTTCGATTTGGTGGCATGCAAAACAACGTCCGGAAGCAACCGGGCCTTTTGTATTTTCGGAACCAGACGCTGTCGGGTTTGCAAGGACTTCCAGCATTTCCAGAACCGGATTTGATTCGATGTTCCCTTTTCGGTTTTCCCAGTTTTCAACAGACGCTTCCAACCATTGCCGCACAACGGGATCGGCATGTCCGATCGGACGATAGCGAATTGTGTGATCCTTGTTGCGTACGTACCAACCTCCCCCGACTTCAGATTCTGGCGGAAAGAGCTTGAGGCTTTGCTTAGTTTTAGCGATCTCAGGCAGCGGATTTCCTGATTCTCGTTGAATGAACTCCTGCTTCAGATTCGGAAACCAAAGTTGTTGTGCGTGAACAAACGCAGGCACGATGGACGGCTCCAATTTCCCAAAGGCTTTCAACTCCGGTGGAAGGCGCTCTGCAATCGCAGATTGCCCCCGACGAGCAACATCGTAAAACAACTTCTTCACTTCCCAGAAGGATTCGTTGTCGTCGGTCTCACCAGATTGCAGCAACAACTTCATAAAGCCCGGCATGTTTCTGACTGCAGTGTCCAGAGATTGAGCGGGCCATTCGCCGATCTCGCTTGAGGGAGCGGACGGTAATGAAATAAACGGAATCCCTGGGAAATCTCGATCTTTGATTCCTCGTTCATGACATGCTGAACACATTTGTTCGAACCCGCGTGTCAACATGACTCGTCCATCCTGACTTTGCTGATGACAGGCTGAACAATCGCTCGGAGGCAAGGCATCTGGCATGAGTCGCGTGGCATCGTCAACGAAATAGCGGCTTAAGTGACTTGCATGGTCGAAGTGAATTCGAGTTTGTCGGTGATGCGGATAATCTCCCAAATCTGGATGCCCGGATTCGAAACTGTGAAACTGATCTGCGTGGCAACTTTGACATTTGTTATTCGCAAATTCTTGCAAGTTGTTTTGAATGCCATGATGTTCCCGATGACACTCGCTACATGCGTGCTCTTGCTGCGAATGTCCCGCCGCGAGTTTTGCAGTCACGGTTTGGAAAAGTGTTGGGTTCAAATCGGATGGTGAAGAGTTTTTCTCAGTGAATGAAGCTATTAATTCCGGAGAAATCCCGTGTGTTTGCAGCGGATTTTCACCCAATTCCGTATGACATTTCAAGCAGAGAGAAGAGTCTTCGAGAGATGTCCCAGATGTGAAGACGAACCCAGTCCAGTCGTGTGATGCTGCGCTGTGGCATGCTGAACATCCAATTTCGGCGGATGCATGATGCGAGGAAATTTCACCAGGGGAAATCGCGTTCGTGGAGCGACCGCTCCATAACAACAGACAGGCCGCCAGCGAGAGAGCCGCCACGCTCATTGTGGCGATGCGTCTGCGTTGCAATAAACTTCTTTTCGGTTGGCATTGATTCGAAGAGTTCTGGCAACGCCCGCGACTCGTCGGTCCAAATTCGCACGGTGTTCCATCACACAACTGACCGCACACCCATTTGTCTGACGGACGCTCGTAAGAACTTTTTTTCCATCCAAATTTTTGCAGAGGATCAGTCATTGCACATTGAGAGTTTCAGGGAGCTTTGAAATGGGTCAGTCATCTTGTGAGTTGAATCATTTTAGGTTTTCGCCGATTGCTACAAAAAAGCGTGAACCAAGAGTGCATGAAAACAAGCAACAACAAGTAGTCCATACGTCAAAGGTAAATG
>JAJDEL010000880.1 GCA_029259835.1 Planctomicrobium sp.
TGCACACATCTGCTGGTGAGCGACAAAACTGAAATCGTGACATCCGGTTCACGGCTTTTCTATCGCAGTGATCCAGGGATGCAGTTTCAAGAGTCACCTCTCAAAGGTTTACAGGATGCTCATTCAGTAGCATTCAATCCAAAGGATCAATTGTTTTATGTGACGGATACCGGAAATCACCAATTGCGTACGTTTCGTGATCCGGCTGGCGAAGAGTGGATGAGCAGCGTTGACTCATTGGCAGGAACTCAACTGGACCGACCACATGATATCGTTGTGGACCAAAAAACCGGCTGGCTCTACGCTCTCAATCCGAATAACGGTCGTTTGTTTCGATTCAGATCACTGAACGAAAAAGGAACGGAATTGAACCTCTCAAATCACCTTGGTTATTCGCGTGCACTGACGATGGCAAAAGAGAAGCTCTACGTCATTGGTTCAAGTCGAGGAGCTGTGATCGAAATTGATGATTTCAGTAAAGAGGAGTACACAATTCATAAGAGTTTCGGAAAGAAAAAAGATGCCGTGGCAGGCAGTTGGAAAACCACTGGATTGGTGCTCAATGATGTGGATTTTTTCAGAGGCCACTGGTACGCCACTTCGTATTTCTGTCCCACCTATGCTGGCGGTCAAGACTGCAACGAAAACAAATTCATTCGTTTCAAGACATGGCGTGATTTTGATGCCGGGAACTGGGAGGATCTCAGTCAGCAGTTGCCGGAGAACGTCGTCCCCTATTTCCTGACTCCGACGGATCACGCGCTCTACATAGCCGTTTTTCGGCACGAAAATTCAAACCCTTTCCATAAAGTATTTCGACTCCGCAATTTGGATGAATCTCTGTGAGCATTCGTTGATTGCCTGGTATCAGCCAAGGTTGCGCAACTTCTATCGCGCTATCTCAAATGCCCTTAAGGTAGCTTGTTTGGGTGGAATCTACATCTCATTTACCAGCGTGAAGTTGCCAGCAGGTGTGGGCTATTTTCCAGAGAGCGCAAAAGTACAAGTTGCCGAATCACAAAAAACCCCACGCGGTGAAGATACTCTGAACTCCGAGCCGCCATGGGGACTGGACAGAACCGATAAATTTTTGTTTGGCATTTTTTCGCAGAATTTTGATCCCCCCCATTTTATGACAATGCGATCACTCGATTTCATGTGTGGTTTTGGGGTGTTTTACTGAAACTTCTGACCCCCCTGTCCCTCATCAGTCCTATTTGTGATTGATCGACCACAGGTGAACCCTCATGGTTTCGCATCTTGAATTTCCTCTAATCGAGCGAGAAGTTGCCGTATCCAAGCCGGTGAGATAGGCGAAAACGTTTTCGAGCGACCCGGGCGACACGTACATGCCCAGTCGCTTGCAGACGTGTTGGATTGGGTCGTGTTGCTGTGCGTCCAATTCGGTCAGCCTAGATTAGTTGCGTGCAAGTCTGTCGGGTAACGACCCGCATCACCGAGCCGGCGGTGAAGACTCTCCATTTGAAACCGGCCCGGCCGCCAGCTCCGGTGCATGCGCTGGTTCGGCAGCTTTTGTGAGGCGGGGAAAGAGACGGCCCGTGAGTCGAGCATATTCGCGGTAGCCATCTCCGAATTCTTCGCACATCAACCGTTCTTCGCGAGGCGTGCGAATAAAGTACATCGCGGCAAACGCGGGTATCACCGCCCACCCTGCGAACCAGTTCGCAAGCATCATCCCTTGTGCGAGTCCCCATAACCAAATGGATGCGTACATTGGGTGCCGGACCCAACGATAAACGCCGTGCGAGACCAATTGATGGTCTTGTCGCAGTTCAAGGCTAACGGACCAGTTTTGTCCCAGATCAACGTGCGATCGCATGAACAGCCAGAGCGATGCAATCATGATCGCTGCACCGGCCCAACGGATCGATGAGGCCAGCTCATAGTCAGCAAATGAAAGCAGCGGCGTGAAGCAGTAGAGCGGTGGGAACAGAAGTGCGGCCGGCAACACTGCGGCGAGCAATATCTTTTCGATTAGGTCAACCTGCCGAACCGTCTTCTTCTCAGATTTCGTTCGCTGGATAAAGTGGTGACGAATCATGAATTGGACGACGAGCCCAATGAAGAATACAGCGTTCGGAGGTTGTAACAAATTCATGAGTTCACTGCCGCTGCCGAACGACCCGCATCACTGGTCCGGGTAAGTTGATTCGCCATTCGTGAAAACTCGCAAGCGCGGCTCCGCGTGAATGCGATGGTTACCCTGTCTATCCAATTGCTGACGAGCAGCATCCAGTAGTTCTGGTGTGATTGTATAACTTCGCATCGGTGCATCAACCGACAGCAGTTTGTGTCCTTAGCAGGACTGCCTACAATCGTGATCATACCAATGGCGCAAGACGGTGTTGCTCATGTCGTCTATTGTCGATATGGGCTTGGTCTTTTTGTACAACGGGAAGCCACTCCGGACACATCGGTCGGAGCAGATTCGTCTGAGTCACTTCATCCGGTGATCGATGCTTTCTGAACTTCAAATCGATGTTCTGATTCAGTAATGAGAACTCAACGGGATGTTACTGGTCATTCGGCTAAAAACTGATCCATGATGCCCAGACAGGGGCTCATCATTTCCTTACCGTATTGACTAACAGTGACCGGATTTAAGGTACATCAATTGTTAATGGCCAACCGGGAACATCCAGATTGTTCGGTTTGCGATCCTCATCCATGGTATGTAGCTCAATGGTGATTTGGCGTTTGTCTTTATCGAACAGCAGCATGCCGTACCCGTTGTGTCCATGAGCTGTGCCGGCCACGGTCAGCTTATTCCCGAATCGGTCGTGATGGTTACCCGACCCGACTACGTCAACAACTTCGCGTCCCTGCGCCGGCACACTCGGTCGCCAGCTTCGATTCTGTTTTGAAGCGAAGGCTGGCAACGAATACCCCCACGGACCATCGCCCCAGTTGTCAATTCCGTGCTGGTGCAATGTGCCGAAATGGATATCGCCGCTGACCATGACTGCACGTGATGGGGCAATCGCGCGAAGCGCACGGTTGCGTGCAGTTTGCGGCCAGCCGTTGGCGTCCATGTCCCCATAAGTCACGTCGTAGTTTCCGATATTAACCAGAGGCGACTGTGACAGTACTGCTGCCAGTTGCTGTTTCTTTACGACTCGCTTTGCCCACGCAGCAACGAACGCTTCTTGAGCCTCGCCTAGCAATTGCAGATCGGGTCGGTCGAGTTTCCGGGCATCAAAGGCCGGGTCCATGATGACCTCGGGCGTGCGATTGGGTTTGTTCGTGCGCGGGTCTCGAATCGCTTCAGAAACGACTTCGGATGGAGGTGATTTGAATTTCCGATCTTCCAGGATGGCGAAGCTGACTCCGCCGTAATCAAGCGATGTGTAGTAGGCATTGATCCCTTCTCCCCACGGTCCAGCGTTGGCCGGGTCTGGGAGATGCCAGGTCTGGGTGCGTTCAACTGCGTTCACCCACTTTGGATGCATCGGATAGCCACCTGATGTGCGACTGCCGGACATACGCCGACCACCATCGCCCCAAAGGTCGTTTGCATAAACATCATGGTCGTCGGTGATCATGATTGAAGGACGATCTTTCAACAGTTCACGAAACGTTAAACCAAACATACGCCACTTCGCTAGGTAGTTTGCCATTGCCTTAGGCACGTCGGCTTCCGCATGAGCCTCGACGATCCCTCCTCCGGCGTTGCTCTCATAAATCTGATCGCCTGCGAAGAAAACTAGGTCCGGATTCTGATCAACCATCTGAGAGACGGCTTCTTTGTACGGGAAATACTTGTCATTGACACACGCAATTGCCATGAGTTTTAACGTGCCGTTGCTATCGGGTTCCGAACGAATCACTCCGGTTAATTCACTTTCTCCGCAGACAACTCGGTATTCCCTTGCAACATTCGAGTCCCAGTCTTCGACACGAAACTCGGCCATTGCAGTCAATGGGTTTACTGCAACATCGGCGGCCAACTGCCAGCCACTCCGCGACTTGAGATGGAGCTTTGCGGATGACGTTGTTGGCCGTATCGGATCAGCGTCGGTGTGAGCAGACATCTTCAGCGTTTTGTTGGCAATGCAATATTGAGTCCACAAAAGGCTAGCCTGACTTGGCTCTGTTGATTCAATACTTTCTATCGTTGCAAAGTAAGCACCGTGCTTTCGACCGTCAGGTGTGGTGAGCGTTGTCGTCAGTTCAGTTGGGCCTGCGGGCAGTGTGATCTGGAAGTCAGCGGTGACTGTCTTGTCGGGGGCATCAATCGGGATCATCAAGGTCTGTCCGGCGATTTGAATTGAAGCAGATCTCGAATCGATCGACTGGTCTAGGTATGCAGGCCAGCGAGACAATGAAATGCGATACTTCCCTGCCTTTGCGACGTCTAGCCACCACGGACCGTTGGCAATCATTCGCTTTACGACATGAGTGTGAGCCCAGGGCGGTGAGCCTTTGGGCATGACCCATTCCTGGCTGGTAAGATCCGTCCTTTTTTCAACATCCGAGCCCACTACGATTCGAGTTGGATTCATTCCCGGTTTGACAGATTCAAACCACTCGGCGTGTGCTTTCGTCAATAGTTCGACAACATCAGGATTCTCCGTCGCGACATCTTTCCGTTGAGCGGGATCGTCCACAATGTCGTACAACTCTCGCCCTTCGACCAGACGCCAGCGCTCGGTCATTGCCGTGCCAATCTCCCAGAGATCGCCGGGCTTCACGTAGCCGTTTCCGCCGTGCATTTGTGTATGTAGAGTTCGTGCTGCCCACGACGTGTTATTATTTTTCAGCAATGGAAACAAAGATCGGCCATCCAGCTTTGGCCAGGAGTCGGGGCGTTCAAGGCCACAAAGCTCTATCAATGTCGGCGTGATATCGAAGTGAGCCGCAAGCGTATCGATATCACGAGGTTTGCCCAACTCGCCATTTGGCCAGCGGACAAACAGAGGAACTCGGTGGCCTCCATCATACGCGGAACTCTTACCACCTCGCATGTTGGCATTTTCACGAGGGTCGATTGGCCAGCCGTAGATTCGCGTACCTTTGTCAAAGATCGCTCCACCAGAAGTTCCGTTATCAGTCATGAAGATGACAATCGTGTCATCCGCCAGGCTTTCGTCCTGCAGAAACTTCAGCAATCGCCCCAGGTTCCAGTCAAAGTTCGCTACCATCCCTTTAAAGCTGGCTTGGTTTTTGCCCAGCCCCATATCGAGAAATGGCTGCTTCCACTTTTGACCAACAATGTAGGGACCATGCGGAGCGTTCGTTGGCAGATACACAAAGAACGGTTTGCTACCGCCGGCGTCAGCCGCGACGGAAGTCATGAAGCTCATTGCTTCGTCGAACCACACGTCGGTGCAGTAGCCATCGAACTTCTTCCAGCGGTCACCAACGAGATAGGTGTCGTCAAAGTAATCGTTAGTCCAATAGTCGGAGATCTGCGTCAGTCCACCGCATCGATGCCAGACGCTTCGTTCAAAGCCTTTGTCCATTGGCCTCGACGGCGCGCAATCTCCCAAGTGCCACTTCCCGAAAATCCCAGTGGCATATCCATTACGTGTAAAGAGATCGCCCAATGTCTTTTCACGCTGATGCAGGGAAGTTCGTCCAGAAGATGTCCGGTAAGCTCCTGTCCGAGCTGGATAGCGACCCGTCATCAACGCCGCTCTAGTTGGCGTACAGTACGGTGCAACATGAAAG
>JAJDEL010000089.1 GCA_029259835.1 Planctomicrobium sp.
TACATTTACGCGATTCATTAGGGTTAACCATTGTGATGGTCACTCACGAGTTGACCTCGTTATGGCGAGTTACGGACAAAGTCGCTTTCTTAGGAGAGGGCCAGGTGTTAGCATTTGAGCCGATGGCGAAGTTAGTGGATAATCAGCATCCGATAATAAAGGACTATTTTCAGGCGGTCATGGAAGAATAATGGAATCGAAAGTCAATTACACACTGGTTGGATTATTTGTCATCGTCCTCGGCATTGCTGCGGTCTTAACCGCGTATTGGATGACGGCTGCTCGCCACGATAAAGTCTACAATAAATACCTGGTCTTCATGAATGAAGCGGTAGCTGGTCTTAACTCACAAGCCCCTGTTAAATTTAACGGCGTTACCGTTGGTTATGTTGAAAACATCCAACTGAATATCAATAATCCTCAGCAAGTGCGCTTGGTACTGTCGATTGAGCAAGGCACGCCAATCACTACTAGCACGGTTGCTACGCTAATGGCGCAAGGGATCACCGGGATCACTTATGTAGGACTGAAAGCAAAGTCAGCGCACGCACCAACATTAACAAAAAGACCTGGACATCAATATCCTGTCATCACTTCAGAGCCATCGTTATTAGTGCAACTTGATGCGGCCGTTCGCGACGTGACGACAGACATTAAAGACATTTCCAATAGCTTTAAGAATGTCTTTGATAAACAAAATACGCAAGCGATTAAACAAACACTGCAAAACGTACAAACCTTTACAAAAACGTTGTCGGATAATTCGAAGCATATGGATCAAATGATCAAACATGCGGATACCTTATTTGGTAATGCGTCTAAAGCCAGTAAAGATTTACCAAACGTGATGAAACAAGTGAACGTGACATTACATAAAGTCCAAGACATGACGAGCTCGATTACTCGAGCCAGTAATCAATTTAATAAAACCATGACCAGCTCACGAGCTGCGGTGCAAAATATTTCAAATCAAGCCGTACCGGGTGCGGTGGGATTAATTACCCGCTTAGATTCGGTTGCGAATAATTTACAAGCGGTGTCCAAAGAGCTACGGCAAAATCCATCGGTACTGATTCGCGGGCGAATTGCACCAACACCTGGGCCAGGAGAGAAACGTTAAATGAAAGCATTACGTCGTGTTTTACTGATTATTTCAGCGATTACGCTAACCGCCTGTTCGCCCTTATCCCCCGTTAAATTGCCTGCGGTAAAAACCTATAACTTACATGGTGTTTCAAAACAGCGAGTTACCAGGCATGGCAGACCGTTAACCTTATTAGTTTCACAGCCGGTGGCTTCAGCGGGTTATCAAACAGAGCAAATGATTTATATTGAAAAGCCGTATCAGCTGCAAGCGTTTGCTAGTAATAGTTGGATTGCCTCGCCAGCGAATATGCTTAAGCCTTTAATTGCGGAAAGTTTACGTAATTCGGGTTTATATCATTCGGTAGTGACGACGCCATTTGCCGGGTTAACCGATCGACGTTTGGATGTTCGGGTGTTGTATTTTTATCAAGACTTCATTCAGTCACCTAGCCGGGTTCGAGTGGCGTTGCAATTGAATTTCATCAATAGCAAAACCTCAAGAGTGATGGCGTCTAAACGAATTAATGCGGTCGTGATTGCCAAGCAGCGAACACCTTATGGTGGCGTGTTAGCGGCAAATCAGGCGACACGCATTTTGATGCAAAAGATAGTGCGCTTTGTTCGATATTTAAAATAATATTATTGAATCGCTGAGATAACAAATTCAATTAATTGAGAGCGGCGATAGCAATCCAATTTGTTTTTAATATTCTCAATATGCTTTTCAACGGTGCGAGGAGACAAGTCTAAACGTATCGCGATTTCTTTTGCTGTTTTGCCTTTACTTAAGACAAATAAACATTGTGATTCACGTTCAGTTAAGCCTTTATCTTGTAGCTTTGAAATAACTTCAACTTCTGATGGTTTACGATTTAATAACACAATCGCCATGCCAATCATGCCGACCACTTCATCTTGAGAATTTCTGACCGGAGTTTTGGTGACGGCCGTTTTATAAAACTCGCCATCTTGGGTGATGCCATTTTCATGAAATGTCATGGTGCGATTCTGCTCCATCACTAGGCAATCATCTGTCCACACTTGGGTGGCGACGTCTTCTGGGATGAAATCAAAAATGGTTTTACCAAACACGGACTCAGCAGATTCTAATCGAGCCATTTTGGCTTGAAACTTGTTACACCATAGATATATCCCGTCACGGTTGCATAGGAATGCATTGACTGGGAGTTGGTTATACATTGAATTCAAGTGGTTAGCGAGTTCCTCACAAGGGCGCTCTAGTGGTCTGTCTAACACAAAATCAACTATTCTGGGGGTTTCTGTTTCCATTATTAATTGCTGCTCCGTATGATTTGGGCAATTTTAAATCATTTCGATTAAGGGAACCTTAAGCGGCGGCAGGTGCAGGTGTTGAGGCTTTTGCAACTGGTGTAGCGGCTTTACCTTGTTTAACTATGTTGTCCAACTTGGATGCGTTGGTTGTTTTTGACGTGGATAGGAAGGAAAACAGTTTCACTTTCTGACCTGACGTTTCCACCGCACTGTCTGAGAATGTGCTTCGTAGCTGCGCCCAGAGCTGAGTTGAGTCAACGGCTTGCGAATCTGTGTTTGTAGTGGTTGCGATGGTGTGCAGTGCACTGTTTGCCTGTGCATCTATGCTATCGAGTTGGCTGAGCATCGCTTTTGAAGCGCTGACTTTTTGCTGGCTATGTTTAAAGTGACCGATTAAAACGGAAATCGCTTTTTGCAGTGGGCCGCTTCGAGTTTTCTGATAGGTATTCAGTTCACGCTTGAAGTGAGCCACTTGAATTCGAAAGTCAGTCAGATCAGCTATCTCAGTGCTATGATTCGTTCTCACTTTTAATAAGGCTTGAGTATAAGCGGCGGCATGTGCGGTCTCACCCATTTGTGCGGTTATAACCTCTGCTTGCGCGCTGCAAATTAGAGAGAGCTGTTCGGTATGCGTTTTTATTTCTGCTTGATTTTGTTCAATGCTGCTGGCGTTATCGCGTAAGAATTCGTTATCGGCAACACGTTGGAATAAGATTTGTGATTGCTGATTGGCAACGGCTAGCCGTTTCGGCGCGCGTGCGGCTAATAGAGTCATGACTTCCTGTTTTGACTGTGTCGGACCATTGTACCAGCCAGTATAGGCCTCCCATGACCACC
>JAJDEL010000881.1 GCA_029259835.1 Planctomicrobium sp.
CGCAAGAACGGTGGACACGATCTAGAATCGTTGCGTGTGAAGTCTCAGCAACTTAAGGACTAGTCAACTGCCAGCGAAGATTGCGGAACTCGGGGCTGGTCCCGCGCCAGTTCCTTCCCACGATTCGTGTCTTTCTGATGCCACCACGTTTGAGGTTCAGTCTCTCTGCCGGACTGAGTTTTAATCGCTTGATCCCCTCCCAATTCGCTAGCGGCTCCCCATCACCATTCTGAAAATCTAGTGGTGCCAGCGTAATCTCCTGCCATTGTGCCCCGCCGATGAGATCCACATCGGCGGCGTAGTCGTCGATGCGGACGACCAAGTGATTTGCTTCTGCCGCACGAACTTTCAATGCCAGCTTCGCATTTCCAGGGGCCTTCCATGTCTCGTCATAAATTTTGTGCGTCGCACGCGCCCATTCTGCAGGCTTGTAAGTGAACCACTCTTTCTCCCAGTTGGTGTCAAAACTTTCGATCAGTAATGACGGCTTCAACGTTGCTTGAATCCTGGCGGTCTCAAGTTCATCAGGCGTTGCGATTTGTAGAATGGAAGACAGGTTAAACTTTTTTGCCGAGTAGACTCCGTAATAGTAACCTGCACCTGTCACTTCTGCTTCCAGCGGATAAACGACGTTCGCATAGACCCAGAGAGGTTTTTCCGTGCTAGACACCGGTAGCTTTGCAGTCCACGTCCCGCTTGATTCCGTTGCTTGAGCGTGGTGCCAGAAGCGGCTCATCGTATTTTGACGAAGCTGTGGCGTTTCATTTGAATGACCATGCTGCGTATAGAAAACGTCCACTGAGAGGATTGGTTTTTCCGGGGAAGGTTGAACGATAAATGCCGGGACTCCATCTGTCGTTTCTAATTCCAAAACGGTTTCTGGGGTCTGCGGAAAAGCAAACGCGCCTTTCAAGTATTGGTCAAACCAAAGCAAAGTGGCGACTTCGTATTCAGCCAAATCTTGATGGTTGCCATGCGGTGAACAAGTGACTCGCCATTCTTTGCTTGAGATTTCCTTAACTGCACGTGGTAAGTCGCCAATCCGACCATGAAAGTCGTTAGATGGGCTCAGAAAAATTATTGGGCATGAAATTTGTTTTAAACTGACATCGTCGCCGAGTGTTGATCGAAAGAGTGAGCTGTTGTTATCGCGATCACTGATGCCACCACAGGATGGTGCGGCAGCCTTGACTCGCGGATCCATAGCCGTCATCACCGTCAACTTGCCGCCCATCGAATGCCCGTAAACGCCCAATCTTTGGGGATCGACTTCCGATTGCCGTTCCAGAAATGTCAGTGCTCGGCGGGCTGCGAGAGCACAAAGATACCAGCCACTGTTTCGAGGCGACTCCACCTTATCGAGAGTCCACGCTGCCGACTTTGCGCTGGGGAAGACGTTGCCGGGATTTCTACCAGGAGCATGATAACCATCAACGGCTCCCCAATTTGTGGTGAGTTTGTATGCAGGATCAGTGGTTTTGCCATCCCAAAACAGCTTCACAGCATTCGGATCGACGTGATACTCTGGTGCGGAAATACGCCCGGCCCAGGCAATTGAGACCGTCGCGTATCCGCGTTTGGCATTGAGCAGGCATGCCTTGTAGTCAGCGTATTGTCCACCCCCGTGAATCTGGACGAGTCCTGGGAGTTTCTCGCCATTTATTTGCGATTTTTTTGGATAACCATACACCGCAGCCAAAGTAGCTTTTTCTCCTTTGAAAACGCCAATGCGGAATCGAACAATCCGCAGCACAACGCCATCCTCTTCCCATTCTTTGAGCGTCTCTGTTTCGAGAGGCTCTGCACGCGGGTCAAAGCCCGCCCACATCTCTGTAAAGTTTTTTGGGGGTTGTTCGTTCCTTAATGCAGGCAAGGTCTCGGTCGCGTGTGCATTCCCGAATGATATGCAGACGGTCGAGAGAAGAATGGCGATGCATTGTTTCATGGCAATGTTTCTAATTTGCGAATACGAGATTGAGGGAATGCGGGATTGATTTCTAATTGCAGGGAATTCAGAACACTCCACACCATCGTTTCTTACATAGGATGAGGTTATGTCAGACTGAGTAACACGCGTGTCACGAAAACATCGGCGATTCCTAGGAGAAGCAGGCCGACACTGATCAGCGCGTTAATATTAAAAAATGCGACGTTAACGCGCGTCATATCATTTGGACTGATGATCCAGTGTTCGTAGAGCAATAGCCCGCTGACAAGAATCACGCCGACCAGAAATACGTTCCCCAAACCTGCGACGTACCACAGCCCGAACAGGCAGACCATTGTCAGGATGTGGCTCAGGAATGCGAGCTTCAAAGCCTTCGCAGTTCCGACTTTGGATGGAATCGAATACAGGCTTTTTTCTCGATCAAAATCTGTATCTTGTGTCGCATAGAGAATATCGAATCCGCCGACCCAGAAGAAAATCACTGCTGCTAACAAAACGGGAGTCCAGCTCAACGTGCCGGTCAACGCAATCCAGGCAGCAATTGGAGCGAGCATCAATGCGGCGCTCAACCAGTAATGGCAAAACGCAGTGAATCGTTTGGCGTAGGAGTATCCCATTAGAAACGCCAGAACAGGCAGCGAGAGAATGATCGGCCACGGATTCGGCCAGAAAAGCAATGTCGACAGAGTAAAACCAAGCACACACACAACAGTGAACGCACTCACCAGACGCAAAGACAAAATGCCTGCTGGCAAATGCCGTCCCTCCGTTCGTGGATTTTCCGCGTCGATCTTACGGTCGGTAATTCGATTGAACGCCATCGCCGCTGACCGAGCGAATACCATACACAGTACAATGCCGATTAAATGTTTCACTTGAAACGGCACTTCCCGCCAAGCTAGAACAGCCGCCAACAGTGCAAAAGGAAGAGCGAAAACGGTGTGGCTAAACCGGATTAGTCCCAGCAAATCCTTCACCCGGCTCCAAACCGTGGAATTCGCATCAACAGCAGATGAAGCGTCTTCGTTTTCCATAACACTCGAAATAACCGTAGAAAGAAATCGCAGTTCACAGATCGCTATTTAATCAGCAGAGTAGGTGAGGAAAGCCCCCACGGCAACTGAAACTATTTTCTTGGCGAATAGCTCTAGGCATCTTCATCTCCGAAAATCTTCCAGACGACGATTGACGTTCAGAGATCTCTCTCTATGATCAAACTACGGCATGGGTGCTTGTGGGCGTGTCGCTTGCAGGAGAATAGGGAAGACGGTGTAATTCCGTCGCGGTCCCGCCGCTGTAACCGGGGACGAAAGTCGCGTACGCCACTGTGATACTCTTTTTGAGTAATGTTCTTTTTTGAACAATCACGGGAAGGTGCGACAAGTAGGACGATCCGGAAGCCAGAAGACCTGCCCAGATGTCGTCGTAACTTCAGTACCTTCGAGGATCAAGGTCGTTTGTGCATGCGATTAA
>JAJDEL010000882.1 GCA_029259835.1 Planctomicrobium sp.
GTCGACAGCAAGATTTTTGACTTCAAACCGAATCGGGTGCTCGGCAGAAAGGCTCGTTGAGAAACAGACAACCAATGAAAAAACTATGAATAAGCGCGACATTTGAGTCCCTCTATAAAATACTTTTGAAAGTGAGTCGATCCAACATGTATGACGAATTCCTTATGCTGGATCAACTCACACCGATCTCAGAGTTAAAAATTCTTTTGCATTTCACTCGAATCAGCTGTCGAAAACTCGTGTCCGTACCCGGTTTTGATACGAATTGTCGTTTTGCTGGAATTCGAAATGATTTGTCGATAACATTGCCTGATCAGGGATCGGAGTGAAAGCTGCACGTTTGGTACGAGCCTTGCATTCAATACGATTCAAGTGACTTGGAATGTTGCATTTTAAGCAGTTTCTGCAAGGACAAGTGCAACATGACAGGCGGAAATGCACGCAAGGCGTGCATGGCTGCCTTTCGGATGAGCAGATGCTGTCCCCATTCTTAAGCAGGAAGCAACCGGTCAAGATGTTGTCGATTTCTGAGTGACATTATTCTCTGAAATCGCGATTTTTGATCACCGAACCCTTCGGGCGTTGCAGTTCTGACGTCCACGCTCGAAAGTCGGACCCTATTTGTGTTTGCAGGGGATCGCCCTGCTGGTTCCCCTTTGACGTCAAGTGACAGAAAATTACTAAGGATCATTTCAATGAGCAGCTCGAAAGCAAAACTCGAATACATTTGGCTTGACGGATACAAGCCAACACAGACTCTCCGTGGAAAAACCAAGGTTGTCGCTGACTTTGGTGGGAAACTCGAAGACTGCCCGATGTGGTGTTTCGATGGTTCCTCAACCGAACAGGCTGAAGGGGGCGCTTCGGACTGCCTTTTAAAACCTGTCGCTCTCTACCGTGACCCCGCCCGCAAAAACGGTTGGCTGGTCATGACGGAGGTATTAAATGCCGACGGGACTCCGCACGTCTCAAACGGTCGTGCCCAGATCGAAGACGACGATGATGACTTCTGGTTTGGGTTCGAGCAGGAGTACACAATTTGGGATGTCAGTATCAATCGCCCGATTGGTTTCCCCGCTGAGGGATATCCTGGACCGCAAGGTCCGTACTATTGTTCCGTCGGATCGGGTGTAGCGATTGGTCGAGATTTGGTTGAAGAACACCTCGACGAATGCATTGAAGCGGGGTTGAACATTGAAGGAATCAACGCCGAAGTGATGATGGGGCAGTGGGAATTCCAATGTTTCGCCAAAGGCGCTGCAAAAGCTGGCGATGAAATCTGGATCGCCCGTTATCTACTCGAACGATGTGGCGAGAAATACGGCTACAAAATCAACTGGCATTGCAAGCCGATGCAGGGAGACTGGAATGGTTCCGGAATGCACGCGAACTTCTCCAACACAGTCTTGCGAACCGCTGGTAAGAAAGATACGTATGATAAGATCTGCGAAGCGTTCGAGCCTGTCGTTCAAGATCATATTTCAGTGTATGGCGCTGAAAACGACCAGCGGTTGACCGGATTGCATGAAACGCAACGCATCGATCAGTTCAGCTATGGAGTCTCGGATCGTGGTGCTTCAATTCGAATTCCTGTCGCAACTGTCGAGTCCGGCTGGAAAGGCTGGCTCGAAGATCGTCGTCCAGCATCCAACGCCGATCCTTATAAGGTTGCTGCCGTCATCATCAAGACCGTAAAAGGCGCCTGTGCGACCCTGTAATCCTTTTTGATGAAGTGAAAACAAAACGCCCGGTCGTGTTTGAAAACATGACCGGGCGTTTTTTATTTCAACGTGACAAATGGGGGAAAAAGTGCTTCAGTTCGCTCTCCATAGAGAATATTGTTTACGACACAATGTCGCGGGCGCTACGGATGTCACTCGCCATCTCTCGGACGGACTGGTAACGATCTTTTTTCTCCTTGGACATCGCCTTGAGGATAATCGATTCGAAGAGTTCGGGGATGTTGCGTTCAGGTGTTCGCTCGCGAGGCGGAATCGGTTCGTCATGGATAATCAGGTCGAATGTTTTCCGAACGGTTTCTCCGTGAAATGGTTCCTTGAGTGTCATCAACTCGTAAAGCATCACTCCCATACTGAAAACGTCGGAGCGTTCGTCAATTGCTTTGTGCCCGAGGATTTGCTCGGGAGACATATACAACGGCGTCCCTGGAAGTTGCCCCGAGCGGGTCAGAGTTCTCAATTGTTGTCGGTCAACTATTTCATCATCCGAAACCGATTGAAAATCTTCCGGCTCCCAGGCTGGGTCTTCCACTCCCCATACTTTCGCAACCCCCCAGTCTAAGAGAACCACTTCACCAAATTGCCCGAGCCAAACGTTTTCCGGCTTGATATCACGGTGAATCACACCATGTGCATGAGCAAATGCGAGTGCCTGGCAGACTTGTAGAAAAACATCAATGAACTCGGACAGCGTGAAGACTTGAACTGCAAGTGGATCATGCTGAGAAAGCCGCTTGATCGCTTCGTAAAGATCTTCACCTCGCAGCAGCTTCATCGCGAAGAAAAGCGACCCCATTTTGCTCTCACCGATTTCATAGACTGGAATCGTGTTTGGGTGAGAAAGCTGGGCCGTCACGCGCGCTTCTCGCAAAAATCGGCGGCGTTCTTCTTTGTCATTTCTTAGCTCGTGACGGAGAGTTTTTCTGGCGACCATTCGACCGGTGATGCTGTCAAAAACCGCTTCGAGGTACGCCTTGCGACCGTTAAAGAGTAACCGCTCATCGGTGTACTTCGTGTGGTCGTTCACGAAGAGGTCAGGCAGATCACGATCTGTCCCGGAGAGAATGATATTCGGATAACCATCAGATGCGTTCGACACAATTCATTCCTATCACTTGCGAAACACCGAGAGGCAAGTACCTCTTCTAGTATTCAGAAATGTCCCACAGAGGAAAGAATTCCACAACACCTATTAAAATCCTACGGTCAAGTCGTTCCCCGAAATCGTCGAGAGATGCTGAAGCACTCCGAACGGGCGTTGCTGGCTGGAGTCGATTTCATCGGAGAGAAAGCGTATCGAGCCATCAGCGAAAGCAGCATACACCCCGCCGTCGTGGTAGCTATTCATCCCGAAGGAATGCCCAGATTCGTCTGCGAGATTGATTCCATCAATCGTTGCCGTCAACACCTGATCCTGAAAGAGCGGATCACTCACCCCCGCCCAGTTTGAGCCCCCTGCAAGTGGAACATGACCTGATCTTGTCCTGCCCTGCCCCTCTTCACGGGGAAGATCAAGTCGCGACGAAACTTCCCCAAGGATCATCGTTTGCGAGAATCCGTCTCGAATATCTTTGAACCGGACTCGGCTGTTCAGGTAAAACGCACCATCGTTCGGAACACAAGGGGGCGCTGTCATCTCCGGCAGTTCTTGATTCAATTTTCGAACAACCGTCGCACACGGTAACGACATCCAATGAATCCCGGCGACTCCTGCATAGCTGGTAGGGGAATAGCTGGCGAATCCACGACCGGGCGGAGAAGGATTGTTGAGGTCTTCGTAGACATCTGAAGGGCAGATGATACTAGGAACCTGTGTTGCAGCCATGGTGGCATTTGACATATTCACCAGCGGATCATATCCGATGGAATCTTCCTCATCACCATATCTTTGAACCACTCCCGTCGAAAAATTGATCCTCTCGTACAAAGGTGCCTGATCGAGATAAGGCAATAGAAACGCGCCCCAGCCCCACTCGTTGTTGAGTTGATTCCCATCGATCCCCATGATCGAGATATACCCAGGCGGCAGTGTCTGGTGAGCGTCGTGGTAATTGTGCAAAGCCAGTGCAATCTGTTTGAAGTTATTCTGGCACTGCGTGCTTCTTGCGGTGTCTCGAGCCTTCTGGATACCCGGCATCAGAATCGCTAGCAAGATAAAGATGATCGAAATTGAAACGATGAATTCAATCGCCGTGAAGCCGCGTGAGCGCGAGCGATTCTTTTCAAGGCTGTCGAAAATCATTGCTGTTTCAGTCAAAAAAAAGTTGAATATAGAGAGTTGAGTGTTTTGTCGCACACTTCAACTGTACGGCAAACAGAATTGCAAGTTGACTTCTCGTCTGCGATCTTCATCTCTACGATGATTATATTCAATCCGTTGGTCAAAAATCAGTTTCGACGAAATTTCATGAACATTCAAGCCAGAGACTTCCGCACTCAACGTCCAGTAGAAATCACGATTCAGGATGGAACGATCGCGGAAATCAAGGAATTCGAGACCGCTGAGGCACTGCCACTCGTCGCGCC
>JAJDEL010000883.1 GCA_029259835.1 Planctomicrobium sp.
GAATTTATGCTGAGTCACTTTCAGCGGAAGCAATACTAGAAGCACTGCGCTCACGGCGTTGTTACGCCACGATGGGTGCGAAAATATTTATCGATTCACGAGTTAACGGCACTCTCATGGGACAAGAAACTCAAGTGCAAGATCGTGTAGCTTCTCTCAACTTGCATGTGATCGGAACACGTCCGATCAGATCGGCAGTCTTGATTCGCGACGGTCAGGAAATCCACCGAGTCACTGGTGAAGCGACTCTTGAATTCAAAACGACTTACCAAGACAAGAATCTGGAGAAAGGAACGCACTGGTACTACTGGCGAGTCTCGCAGCAGCAAGTCGCTCCCGTTCTTCCTGGAAACCTGATGCCTGCCCACGGCCATCTCGCGTGGTCAACTCCTCACTGGGTTGTCGTTGAGTAACACGAGGTTTCGCTGCATGCGCCCGGAATTCTGTGTTTTATTGCCTGAACAAAGAGCTGGTCCTACCGGTAGAACATCTCAGAAGTTTCCAATGAGTTCATTTGGTCGTCAGTGTTGCAAGGAACTGATTGTCCAACAGAATTGTTCGGTTCACTTTCTCGGTCTCTGGGTTCCATTCGGTGGCAAGGGCATGTCGAATGATGTGGCAGACAACCGCTGGTGTGATTGAAATTGTTCGTTTACGCATCTCTTCAATCTCCGGGTAGTCGTGCCAGTAAGAACGGTTCACGAGACCTTTCACAAGACAAAAGGAACGCGTGCCATAGCCTGCCTGAATCGTCACGCGCAAATGGACAGCGTCCGTTTCATCAATTTCAGAAACGGAAATCGCGACGCAGTATGACCTGCCATCAACTTCATACTGTTTACCTTTCGACTTCGGCATTGTCATGGGTTTGTTGTCTGATTGGTGTGCCAAGACTGAAGTCTGAGGGATTCAGTTTTGTAAAGCAATCCTCCTTGCCAATGAACTGCTTAATGAGGATCGCTCAGGAAGGCATGCAGGAGCATGCCCTACGAATACTGTTGTTCGAGCCAGCTTTGTGGGCGCAGCATACCTCATGAGGAAGAGAAATTCATCAACCCCGCTCGCCCGGCTCGCAGAGCAGGTGGCACCCAATTCCCGCTTCAACCAGAGCACCCGGCTCGATACAGTAAACAAGTGAGCATGTCGCCCTTTCTGATGAAGATTGCGTGATAACGTTCTCATCAGAACGACATGCCCACATTTTCACCACCCACCCCCGCGCACAGCATTTGTCGTTGAACTTTAATTCACAACAATGGGCGTTAATAAAGATGCACTTAAAAGCCAATAAGTCAGCTTCACACAGGCGGATCATTTTCGTACTGGGGACTACTCTTGTGGTAATTTCCCTGTCTATCATTTGGCGATATTCGAGACAACGTCCTAGCCATGAAGTGGTGAAAAAACTGTCTAGAGACGATTGGGATTTTTTTTCAATTCCCGATGATGCAAGTTCAGTCGAGATTTATTCGACTCCTTTTGGTATTGTATCGATTTCCTACCTCGTCGAAGACAAGTTCCCAGCAACGAAAACAATTGAAGCGATATCCACCGAACTCAGGTCTCGCGGTTGGAATCTGCTAAGTTATTCCGAGATTAGCCCTAATGCTCAGTCCTCAGATTTTACCGAGTGGAGAAATGATGCTATCACATCAGAAATTTATGGGAAGCGAGCTTATCAACGCACTTGGGAGGCTCAGTGGAAAAATGAGAATGGAGAGGTAATTCATGGTAATCTGTCTTACCCTCGTTCCGGATCAAATATTACCGTGTCGGACTCATTGTACGTTGATTTTACTTGGCAGTCATCAGAAACTTCACAAGAGTTGAATTTGATTGAAGATCAATTAATCGAGATGCGCAATTCTGGTTCCCTTCCTCTGAGGTGACCCTGTCCAGCCCCCAGTGTGTTACCAGTATTAGGGTCGCAGTTTGGAAGGTTCATCCGTGTTCACGGACGGAGGCGTAGCCGGAGTTCGTGAACACTGTCGCCGCCAACATGTTTTAGGACTGGGATACCGCTCTGGTAAATATTTCCAAGGGGTACCGAAATTGAGCACCCATAAGATCCCTTCCAGGCAATCTCTCGTGACCTGCTCCCCTGAAACGATACCAGTGTTTGGTAGACATTGGGCCGGGTACTCTGGTTGATCAAGATGGGTGCCACGTGCTCTGCGAGCCGTGTGGGACGGAGGTTGACGGCTGATTGACCTCTGGCAGTCTTCGATAAAATCCCATCAGATTAAACCTCACTGCTGGACAAGCCAGCAGTGGCACACAGTGTGTTTTTACTTTCTCAGTTCGAACTTACTTCATCCGCCATTTCCCGAAGGACTTCGGTGATGATTTCGCAGCCTTGGGTGACGTCTGCTTCGGTGATGTTGAGTGCTGGGAGTAGGCGGACGACCGTGTCGTGGGTCGCGTTGAGGAGCAGGCCTCGGTCCATTGCTTTTTGAACAGCTGGCATCGCGTTGATGCTCAGGTCAACGCCGATCATCGCGCCGCAGACTCGGACTTCTTCGATGATGGGGAGTTCCTCTTTAAGCTGGGTGAAGAACTCTTCGAAGCGACTCGACATCTGCTGGCAATTTTCGAGTAGGTTCTCGGCTTCAATTGTCTCGACAGTCGCTAGACCAGCGACCATCGCAATCGGGTTTCCGCCGAAAGTGCTGGCGTGCATACCTGGTCGTAGGGACGGCGCGACTTCGTCCTTCGCAATGATCGCCCCACAGGCGACGCCTGCGGCGATGCCTTTTGCCATTGTCATAATGTCGGGCTGCACACCGTATTTCTGGTAGGCGAACCATTCCCCGGTTCGGCCCATGCCGGTCTGGACTTCATCAAAGATCAGAACCATATCGTTCTCGTCGCAGATGTCTCGCAAGCCTTGCAGGAAGCCTTCCGCAGGAGTGTTGACGCCACCTTCGCCCTGGACTGGTTCGATGAGAATCGCGGCGGTTTCGTTATCGACAAGCTGTTGTACGGCTTCGAGATCGTTGTGCGGGGCGTAGGTGAAACCTGCGACCATGGGGCCGATCCCTTCATGGTATTTCGGTTGAGCTGTTGCGGTGACGGCTCCGTAGGTGCGTCCGTGAAAACCATTTTCGAACGTGATGATTTTGTACTTCTCTTTCGCGGTGTGCAGCCGCGCAAGCTTGATTGCCCCTTCAATCGCTTCGGCGCCGCTGTTGCAGAAGAATGCCTTGCCGAAAGATCGAGTGCAGATCGCTTCGGCCAGCTCACCTTGCGGTTCCATGTACCAGGTATTCGGAACATGAATGAGCTTCGCAACTTGTTCCTGGACCGCTTGGATCACTCGCTGCGGTGAGTAGCCGAGAATGTTGCATCCCCAGCCTGGGAATAGGTCGAGATACTCTTTCCCTTCCGCATCGAAAACGTGGCTCCCTTCGCCGCGTACGAGGCTGATCGGGTAGCGCCCGTAGTTCGGAATGACATATTTGTCGAACAGGGAAATCGTGTCTTGACTGGATCGTGTGGCGTTGGACATTGTGAGGGGCAAGGTTTGAGGGACTCGGGGATAGGGAATGAATTCACGGCACAATTTCGGTGCCGATGCCTTGGTTGGAGTAGATTTCCAGGAGCAGGGAGTGCGGGGTGTTCGCGTCGATGATGTGAATCTTGCTCACGCCAACTTCGAGGGCTTCCAAGGCTGCTTCAACTTTCGGGACCATGCCGGTGGCGATCGTCCCGTTGTTAATTAATTCACGGCAGCGGCGAACGGTCAGATGCGGGACGAGCGTCGACGGATCATCCTTGTCGAGGAAGATCCCTGGTACGTCACTGAGGAAGACGAGCTTTTCAGCATCAAGAAGCTTCGCGACTGCTGCCGCGGCTGTGTCCGCATTAACATTGAGTGGCTGACCTTCGGCATCAAGAGCAATTGAGGGAATGACCGGAATCGCACCGCCGCGACACGTCGCGTGCAAAATTTCTTCATGTACGCCGGTTACGTACCCGACACGCCCCAAGTCGACAGGTTCGCCATTTTCATCTTGCAGTTGTAACTGCTCTGCGATCAAGACATTTTCAGTATTCAAATGCAAGCCAACGGAGCGACCACCGAGCGTTTTAATTTGATCAACGAGCGAGTCGCAAATCTCTTCGCTGAGAACCTGCGTCGCGATCTTCAATGTCTTCTCGTCAGTGTAGCGGCGTCCTTGAACGAATCGCGGCTCGATTCCTGCTTTCGCCATGCCACGACTGATTGACTTGCCGCCTCCATGGATCAAAATCGGCCGCATGCCGACCGCTTCCATAAAGACAACATCCGCTAGGCACCGGCGGACAGCTTCCGGTTCGTCCAGCGCACTCCCCCCCAGCTTCACGACGACGTATCGGTCGCGAAACTTTCGAATCCACTCAAGTGCCTCAACGAGCACTTTCACCTTCGTAGTTGCTTCATCCACAGAGCAGAGTCCCATCCCGAAAACTGAAAGACCGCGATGATATTTCGTCTAGGAGCCAGGGTCT
>JAJDEL010000884.1 GCA_029259835.1 Planctomicrobium sp.
AAACCCTGTAATGTTTTGGATTTCAACCCACCGAGTCGCGCGGCAATTGAGTCGCCAAGCGCCGCGTATTGCTCTTTCGTTGCGACGTCTCGAAACTCTTGTGTTGTCTCGGTGTCATAAGTTTCCGCAAATGTTCCCTGGTCAATTGCTTCAAACATCAAGTCGACGCGTGGAGAAACCGCTGCATCTGTGTTCTTGTAACCCATAAACAGTAAGCCAGCGCATGAGACAATCAGCAGGACTCCATGACCGGCGCAGACGGCGAGGATGATTGCGAGAGTTTTTCCTTTAGCCATAGTTGACGTTTCAATATGCAGTGTTCAGAGATGAGAAGGCAGGAGATAGAACGTGTTTTTCGACAGAGCTTTTCTGCCTTTGATAGCCGGAAGGATTCCACCTGCGCTATCAACTGATAGTGCCAGACCGGAGAGAGTGTGTCAAGGAGTCTGGATCGATCGACAGCCTACTGGGTAAGTTGATCCCCAATCGCAGGCCGCCCAAATAGCCTTCGCAAATCAATTCAAGCTGTGGCTCACGACCTTCGTTCATGGGGTCGATGCACAACGCTCTTCTTAGGTGGCCTCAGGCACTTGAGTGAAACGTTGAACCGATTCATCCGACCACAGTTGGGCTTCGACGTAGATGTCATTCTTCCATTCAGGCTCACTCTTCCAACGATCGCCTGGCCATCCGTATTTGGAAAACAGGCTGGGGAGTTCCTCTAAACGGTAGAGGTTGTTGTATTGTGGTTTTTGAGGATTGATTGTGCCGTCCGCTTCGCGTTCGACAAAAGTAAACCAACTGTCGGTGTAGGTGAAGCTGATCTGTTCTGGAGGAATTTCAGACAACGGAATGCGGATAGAATTCGTCGTAATTGAGTCCCAGATTTCAGATTCACCGAGGACAGCATAATGGGGACGCTGTCGGATTGGGCAGCCACCTTTCTCGAGAAACTGCCGATGCATCTGAAGTTCATATTGCTTCCGCTGATCGAAGTAGTACGCAGATTGGAAACGATGAGAGGCTCCCGACGGAAACTCAAGTTTGGCAATGACTGCGGCACGCTCTGAATTGCTAAGATCCGTCAGTGATTGGAAGGGAGCTTTGTGGAAGTAGTGCGTCACAAAGGTCGGAATCTGGATTTCTTCAGTCGTCATTGTTCAGCCGCCTTACATTCATGATCAGCGGGTTGTGACTAACGACCACCGCCGAGACAACTCGTTTTTACTCATCACGCTGCGGTCTTGTCAAATACGTGTGGAAGTCGCTGCATTGGTCAAACGCCTGTTCGGTAGCACTCGCGCTGAACTGGTCGCGGCTGACGCTGTCACAACGGCACAGACTCAGGCAGGTGAATGGACAGTCAATCAGTATGGAACACCTACTGAAAACGATACGTGGCACACGCGAGCGGATGAGCGCGTCTGTCCCATTTGCGAACCGCTGGATGGAACGACCCGAAGCGTTTGGGTGAGTGAAGTTCCAAGTGGTCCGCCTGCTCATCCATTTTGTCGATGCTCAATCACTTATTCCTCACTAGAGATACAAATATGAAAACCAAAACAATCGAAATCGCATACGACCACAAGAATCGAGACGTCTATTTCCGACCCGCTGAGAGAACGGTTCGAGGACGTTTTTTGCTCAGACGAGTGAACGAACCAACGGCGATGTCTTTCCGTGGAAAAATCCCTGAAGAGGTTCCCGGTCAAACTCTCGGAATCGATGTTGCAACTCAAACTGGATATCTCATCGAACCGATTCACCAGAACTCAGAAATCAAATCCAACATTGAAAAACGTGGAATGAAAATCGAACCAGTGCGTCAAGAGTTCGAGAACGTTGACGTGAACGCTTGGCTGTTCTGGATGAAGCGTGCGGTTGAAGATGGCAAGGCGACGGTTTTATCTGGGGAACTTCCAGAGACCATCAACTACGACCCACCGAGCCGACTCGGACCACAACCGAAACGAGGTGAAGCTCGCTTGCGTGAAATCTTCAGACGTGACCCACGTTTGGCACTTGAACATCAGAGAATGACTGCGGAAGAAAAACAGGCTTGGGAAAGTGCTGTCGGTGTTTGATTCCTAGTCTGGGTCTTGGTACGACCCAGGGAACCGGCGGTGTTTGGATTCCACCGCCGGTTTTTTTTGTGCGCTTGCAAACAATGGTTTCCGTGTGTTTCTCTTGACAATTCCTCTCTGGTTAAACAGAATTTTAGAAGTCCTACCATTAATGGGTTAGTACGGAAATAATTCCGTCTGCTTCAAGTTATGCAGTTCTACCTACTTCAACTCTCACTAGGGGACGTTTTCAATGGCAACGCAGAACCCAATACCATGCGAAAAGTGTCATCAAACCGAAGGCTATCTTGGATGTCACAAATGTTTGAACCACATCTGCCACTCCTGTTGCCCAAAAGTTGAAAGTGGGCCTAACCGCGGACAGCACAAGTGTCCGGATTGTGGCTCTGTCGGAATGGCAGCAAACGCTGGCGACCGCTGGTAAATCGCGCAGAAAGTGCGGCAAGAATTGCCAAGCAAACGTGCGAGAGCCCGGTGGTCGAGCAATCTATGGCTACAGTCCTCGTTGCAACAAACTACTTATCAAGAACGAATTCTCATATTGCCAACCCTCACCACTCACACAAGGAGCTCGATATGACAACTGGAATTGCAGAACGTGCTGCGGAGTCCGTCGGAACGAACGAAGTCCAGCAGATTATAGAGCGACTGTCGCATTTCGGCTTGGGTGTGTGTGCCCCTCACATGCACGATCCATTGACCAATGAAATGATCCCGCTTCCACCAAACATGGTGCAATCAGAGTCGAATCTAAAAGTCTCCTTCGTCGAACGCGACCAAGTGGACGCACAACAAGTTGCGGTCGCGTGGTTTTGGGATGACGGGTTGAAGACAGTACAGAGCTGCGCCATGTGTCTACCGCCGGATGGCCCGCACCATTAGGTGTAGGTGGCGTGTCGCACGAGAAATCTGCCTAACAAGGCACTTAACCTGACCCGGTGCTACCGAGCAGTTTTTTTTGGTAGAATCTGTCTCCTCTGCCCGCCCTGTTGTAGCAGTCCTGATCCCGCTGTGAACTAATCGGCAGATGGGTTCATCACAAAGCTCTCGCTGTAAACAATGTGGGCTGTCGGCAACTGATTTTCTACACTTTTGTTACAGGTTCCACCACTGCGGACCTGAAAGATGCTCCCCACAATCCTTGCACTTACGCACTTCCACAAACCCACCACGAAGAAGCCCCATGAACTTCTTCTTAAATTTCACTCGGACATTCTTTTTGCATCTAGGACACCGCATTAGCTCGCCTTGACAATGGCCACATCGCGTCGCCTCTGGATTTACTGGATTGAAACAGTAAGGGCAAGAATTTTTCGAAGATTTCGCAGGGGGTCTTGCAGGAGGCTTCGCCTTAACTTTGGGAGGCTTTTTAGTGTCATCAATCAGTTCGACATCATCAAGAAATTCAAGCATTTGAAATTCCCGTTCACATTTTTGGCAAACATGGTAGTCGCCAAGCCTTTCCTCGTTGACTCGGTATTTTGCACAACACGGACACGCAACTTTTACTATCATCGCCTCTCCACCATCGATTTAAAGCAAAACGAGAATCACTGAGTTCCAACTCGGCTACCTCATAACTTGTAGCAATCTATGGGAATTTCTCAAAAAACCAGAAGCGTCATGGTCCAATACCTCAAAGGAGTTGCTCCCTCCCGACCAAGCTCCTTTAATATGTTCTCTTTCGGCAACAGTCATTTCAAAAGCCGATCCATCACCACGCAGTTTCTTTGCCCTAAGAAAAGTTATCGTCTCCTCAAAGAGCCACTTATTTTCATTACGATATCCGAAACCAATAAAAAAAATATGTTGAGCTCTACGTAATGCATCTTGGGCTAAAACGACTTCACGAGACTTCTGTGATACTTCATCGACGATTTCAATAGAGTTTGCAGCGTTCTTTATGTCCCGTGGAGAGATACACGTCATGGACCTCTCCGTTTTTTGATTCTGGTCGTCGAACGGATCTTGCCATTCCAGATATCCAAGCCTTCCATGAATATGATAAATTGGAATATGCTTCATCAGGTCCGTCGCCATGTTATCGTCAATTCCGTATCGATGCTGAATTGTCTCGTGGAGATAGAATTCAAACGTTCGATCATAATTGAAAGTTAAAATGCTCAGCCTGTTTTTTTCAAACTGTTTGATCGAAGGACCGAACAGTTTGTTGAGAAATTCTCGATACCAATGACCGTCTTGCCTTCCGAACAATTTTCCTGTCGAAATCGAATCTGATTCGCGTTTACAGAGAATCATTGAAATAGCGATTCTTCCTATTTCTCTGAATTCCGGACGCGCCTGAATGAAGGCATCAATTGAATCGAACTCGGAACTTCTTAATGCCACCATGAATTTTTGGACGTCATGGTCCGTGCGATGAGTTGGAAAGTTTTCAAATTCGGGATATGGTTTGAGAAGTTCTTGCAATTCAACATGATTTTCCAAAATATCTTGCACCAACCTCGGACCCGTTGGAAAGCCGAAAGGGGCGCTCGCTCCTGCTCCAAGTACGATGACGGTTTCTTGATCGATCACAAAGCCAACCCTTCTCGATAATTTGTGTGGAAAGTGGGGGAATGAAAGTCGTTCTCATCACTCTGGTGCAAAGGTGAATCTGATCGAAATAACCAACCGACGAAATTTTGGCACCAAGAGACCCTAGCCGGATACGTTGCTTCCCATGATTCCTTCTATAGAATCGTCAACTTCCTTTCCAGAATCGTCGAGAAAGACAATTTTATACGGCTCACCTTTGCAATCAATTTGACAGTTATCCAACTCTTTGCGCGTCTTTTCGACAAAACTGTTCGCCTTGTCCTGAGACTCGAATTCGAAGCGTTCAAAATGACTGCCACGCTCGTAATGACTCACCTCCTTTTTTTTGCCATGATATCTTGAATACCACCTGAGCACAGATGCCGTAATGTCCGTCCCAGCTTCTTTTCGATAGGCACTTGGATAGACAACCTGAACAATAATCTGGCTCATTTCTCACCTTCCTTTTCATTGAGCGGTTTTACCGCAACATTTTTAAGCATGGTAATTCAAATCAATTCTTCCGACGCCCTACCATGGCAACAAAGCCAAGCATTCCCAAAGCGAACAAGACTGCTGGCGAAGGTTCTGGAACAGCAACGAAACTCAAGTCGAGTGCAATCCCTGATGGGTCGCTCAATCCTGAAACCAAAGTCTCAACATTCGAACCGTCCAGACTTGCTCGTCTGATGAGACCGCTTCCAGATTCTGCCCAGTAGAACTGATTAGCTGCTAGGTCTAGCTGAATGCCTTTAGGATTCAATAAACCGCTAATCAATGTCATCGAAGCGGAACTATCGAACGTGGTTCTGGTAATCGTGCCTGCTGAAAAATCCGTCCAGTAGATATGAGAGTTTGCAATGTCGAGGTCAAGAAACTGCGGTCGAAATCCGCTGACGACTGTTTCCAAACCTGTACCATCCAAGTTTGCTTTTAAGATTGCTTGAGCGCCACCAGTTCCAGAGTCTGCCCAGTAGATTTTCCCACCAACGGAATCAACACGAATTCCGCGTGGCTGACCTGTGGAGATAATTGCGGCAGGACTGGAACCATCTAACGACGCACGGAAAATCGAATCAGCATCGCGGTCGGTCCAATATATCAAGTCGTTCACCAAGTCGAGTTCGATACCCCATGGCGTAACCCCTACCCCGCTCACTAAAGATTCCAATCCTGAACCATCCAAATTCGAACGTCCAACAACACCTGACAAATCGGTTCCGTACAACTTGCCAGCATCGAGGTCCAATGAGACATCCCGAACCGTAACGCTTCCAAACGGAAGTATTTCGACACCGGTTCCATCCAAGTTCGCACGGCTGACTCTGGTGCTGACAATCTCAGACCAATACATCATCCCTGCGGAACAATTCAAAGAGCATCCAGCCAGAAGAACAAAAGCAACAAACAACCGCTTTAAGCGAATCACGACCCTGCCCTCTCAAAAAACTTTGAAAATAAAATGCTTAGTTCGATAATATCGAGCAGGTGTCACTGACACCTGCAAGCCACGGTTCCGACCTATTTAGAGCGGTTTTCAGACCTTTTCCCTGAAGACTGATTTCATGAATAAGAAGCGGAGAGAGGGGGATTCGAACCCCCGGTGGGTTGCCCCACACTGGTTTTCGAGACCAGCACAATCGGCCACTCTGTCACCTCTCCGAGGGACGCAAAGTACAGGCTTTGCTCGCGAGCGTCAAATCAGCGTGAACACGAAAATAATCGTTGTTTATATGACTGGTTAGAAGCGATTGTGTCGGTACCCATCCGAATGTTTTAGATTGTACTGACTCATCCCGTCCCAGCCTCGTCGTTCATTGAGTAAACCTGCGTCGACCAGGAGTTTAAGATACCGATAGACCGACGATCTGCTGACACGCCTGCCACGGGGATATTTTTCGAGCCGGATTAGGATTTCATCGGTCGTGAATTCTGAACGAAGAGAAATGACTTCGCTGAGAAAATCTGCCTTTTGGTCAGTCATTCGCAAACCAAAGTCATTGAGATAACGCTCGAATTTCTCGTGGAGTGATTCAGCCATTCCGTATCAACTCGCAGCAAGCTGGTGTTTGCGGATGCGGGATTCGATGCCTTTGAGGATTTCGTAGTCACTTTTGAAGGGTGACTCAAATGCAGGTCGCAACGGGATTGGGACGTCGTCCATGCGGTAAACTGTTCCTGGAACATTGATACCGTAGGTTGATGTCGTGAACGCGACGGTCGCGACTTTGGCTGTGTCGCTGAGCTTTGGGTCGAGGACAATCGATGGAATCGTGACGAAGTGATCGCGGGCCGCTTGGGCGAAATTCGACATCGGGTCGGAAGCGATAATCATTGCAGCGTCCGCTTCACCACGTGCGAGAAGATCGGTCGTTGTGAACTCACCAGGATTGAATCTAGGATAACCACGACCGAGATGCACCCCGAATGGGTAACCTGTCGACCAGGATACGACGTTGTCGGCGCCGCTGACGTTTCCATGTCCACGCATCGCTTTGGCGACAAATCGCGTATGGCGGTTCATATCGCGAGCAAGTGCCAAAACGGCTTCGGTGTTGATGTGCTTACCGCGCGTCATCGTCAAGCCCATACCGAAGAGAATGGCTCCGAACTTCGCTTGTTTCATTTTCTCCATGAGTTCTTTCATGGTCTCTATCGAGATCCCGGTCTTTTCTTCAACAGATGGATCAGGATCAATCCCTTTTGCCAGCAAGCGTAGAGACCAAAGCAATTCGAAATCTGATTTCGGTTTTAACTGAAGGAAAATATCGACGGCTTTCGCGCTTTTCGTTTTGCGAACATCAACAAGAACCGCCGTCCGGTCTTTTCTGCCTCTCGGAACCAATTCCCCTTTCGGCATCAGGCTATATTTCGTGAAGTGGCGTGGATGGCTCTCTGCAGGGTTTGCTCCCCAGTACATAACAAAGTCGGCCCGATTCTTAATCTCGCCAAGCGAACACGTCACTTCGCCCACACCCTGAAACGCAATCCCGGACGGACCGTGACACACGGACGTTGTCGTATCAACGGTGCCACCAATCCAGTCGGTTATTGCAACTGCAACACGTTGTGCCTCGCACGTCGTGTCAGAGAGACCGTAGGTCACCTGCATTTTCGAGTTCAGCAGAATCTCAGCAGCTTTATCCATCGCCTCATCGTATGAGACAGGTTTGCCTTCAATCGTTGCTTCTGGGCGTTCTTCAATATGATGGTTGAAAAACCATGCCTTGCCGAGGACACATGCTGACTGCGCCTTGACGATGCGTTTTTCTTCTTGATTCACTGAAAGCTTGATGTCATCACACACACACCCGCAAAACGTGCAAGTCGCATCTTCGACAATCTTGAGTTCAGGCTTGGTTTCCGCCTTCGGGGCTTCTGCGATGCTCATTCGATTATGTGTCTTTATCGTTGACTTGGAACAGAGATCTTCGCCCCTCACC
>JAJDEL010000885.1 GCA_029259835.1 Planctomicrobium sp.
TTCAACTGAGGTGTTCTCGTCAAAGGTCTGAGGGCTAGGGATGCGTCAATCATTCGCATGCCAGCACGCGTGTGGCGTCCAGGTAATGATTCAAACCACTGGTCTTCGGGACCTCGAACTGCCGTAAAACCGTAGTCGGAGAGCAATCCGAAATGCCCCTGTATCCCTTTCGGGAAAATGAACGACTCAGCTTTCGGCAACCCTCTCGCCTTGAAGAGGTCGTGGAATTCGTCCAGTTCTCTCTTGAGATGAATTCGGCCAGCGTGTGCAGGATCAATAATTCGATGCGTCGCTGTATGGCAGCCAATTTCTTGTGCTGTGCGACATTCCAGAATGGAATCGATGGTGTCTTCCGCGTACCAGCTTGGTTGACTTCGGCAATCACCGGTAGGGACATCCGCACACTCCGCAGATTGCAAATACGAGTGACGTTGAGGACCTCCCATAAGAAGTCCACCTACAACGGCCCAGGTGCAACTGACGTCATAGCTTTTACACAAACCTAACAGCTTCCCAATAGCGTCTCTTGTTCCCTCTAAATAATCCTTGAACTGCCCTGGGCGATGGCGTGTTCCCCATGCGAGTTCGAAATCAAGTGAGAAGGTAAAGGCTCCGCGATTCAAACCTTGTGACGATGAATTTCTTTCAATGCTGATTCGATCAACGTCCGCATACACGTCACGAATTCGAGCAGAAACGTTTCTTTCATTGAAAGATTGTTGTGCAAGACGTCTGCTGTTCGCACCGTATGCTGCTCGTTTTAACGGGTCATGTGCCAAGTCAAGGATGGCTTTCGAAAGCGACCCGGAATCTCGCGGAGGAACGAGCGTCCCATTCACTCCTTCCTGCACGACTTCGCGACATCCTGGAACATCTGTCGCAATGAGTGGTTTTCCGGCGGCAGCAGCCTCCATAAGAACCCTGGGAGTTCCTTCTCGATAGGAAGGGAGCACGATGAAAGATGCCTTGCCAATCATTTTTTCGATGGTGTTGACATGCCCTAGAAAATGGATGGAACGATGTTGCTTCCATTCAGCGAGTTGATCCTCACTGATCGACGACGGGTTTCCGATGTCGCGATCTCCACATACAAAACATTGGATGCGCGAGTCAGCAAGTGTGCATTGAATTGCAGCCTCGACAAATTCATGAATTCCTTTATCAGCCAACAGGCGTCCTGCAAAAAGAACATTGATTTTATCAGGCATTTCTTTTGCAGAACGAAAACGATCCAGATCGACTCCACTGCCGGTCGTCATTGTTGTCTGGTCAAGCACGTTACGGTCATTCCTGGAAATGACGTTGAGGTCGTCTTCATTCTGAAACATGGAACGAACGTTTTGACCGCGAAATCCCCAATTCAGCCAACGTCGAATGAATGGTCGAACCAGTGAGAGTTTCAAGCTCTGTGATGTGAAAAGATGTCCCAACCCGGTTACGCTATTGACTATCAATGGGACGCCCAAGCAGCGAGCAATGATCGTCCCATAAAGAATCGGCTTCATGGTGAAATGGTGAACAATATCTGGTTGAATTTCCTGGTACAAAGAATATAGCGAATTCAGAGATCGCAATTCTTGACCTGGTGACATCCCTGAGCGGGAAACAGTCCATTCGTGCCATGTCCCGCCGAGTTGTTTAAGCTCGCGAACGTGACTCCCGTGAGGCGATGCAAAATGAACGTCACAGCCTTGATCACAGAGATCAAGAATGAGCCGCCGACGGAAATTTTTGAGATACCACGCCGTATTCGCAACGAGCAGAATCGTTTTTCGTGAACTCGTTGAGTCAGTTGTCATAGGCGTGAAAGACATCTTGTCCATCGAATTGAAGTAATTAAGGAACTTTGGCGAATGACTCAGCGGTTGACGAACATTGCCAGGTATTCTCGCATCGCTTTCGTCGTCGCATTCAATGCGGAGGCCGTCGGAACCAAAGTGTGAACTTTGCGTCCAAGTGGAACTGAACCCGATGAATCTCCTGAACGAAAATCTGAAGGGATCGGAATGACTCGAAGACTGACACGGCTGGCATGACTCATGGCTCGCTTCATATGCCAGGCAGAAGTCACAATTCCGATTCGAGTTTGCGGAGGAGACGACGCAGCGAGAGTTTGGATTTCTTCCCAAGTATTTCGACCGTAGATGACTTCGATGTCGTTCTCATCAACTCCGAGATCTTGCAGTATTTCCATAGAAAGCTGCGCTTCACTACGACCTGTTGCACTAAAACCGCGAATCGGTTGCCCTGAACAATAGATACGCTTGATCAGACCTCGGTGGTAAAGTTTCGCAACTTCAACCAGTCGATCCCCGTTCGCGTTCACTTCAGCCTGCCCATTCGGGCGCAAGCTTGTTGCGCCTCCCAAAACATGTACGATGTCAAAGGAATTATTTTGGTCAACGTTTTGGTCGTAGTATTCGGATTCCAGGGACCACATCATCCAATTCGCGACGGAAGAATTTCCCGCCAACGTGAGTCCCGTCAGTATGAATAGACTGAGAACAAAAGCAAATTTGTGTTTTTTAATGAGGTTGGCGACAGTCAGGTGAGCGAATCCGATCCAACACATTCCAACTGGCATCGCCAAGCTGGTCATTGTTTTTACAACAGAATTGGTTCCAGAAGCGAGCAACACGGTCAGGAGTAGAATCAGCAGGACCGTCTCTACCAGCAGATGAAAACACCACTTGTTCTTTGTAAAGAGAGATACGACTTTCATGTGGATTGCCTCTTTCGCTTCTTGAAAATCGAATTGAGAATGCGTTTCAGATAACAACGGAAATTCCACATCAAAGGCGACAGATCATCGATTACAAAAACTGCATGGCTTTTCACTTTCCACAGCGAACGAAAGTAGCTCAGGACTCCGATTTCACCTTTGAGTAAGAGGTGACTCACCGTGACCAGATCTTTCTCGAAAAACAGCCAACGCACACCTTCACACTGCTGCTTGTTTTGGGGAGCTGGAAGTCCGAGTAAGTCGGCGTAAGCATGTTCGATGAGAGGAACATTGGCTGCGGAGATCAGCCCATACCAAAGTGTGGGACGAGGGTTGACTTCGATGGCTTTCAGGATTCCATCGCGTTCATCCAATTTGAATTCCGTTCCGCAAAGACCTGAGAAGTGAGCAACCTCAACAATCTTCTTGCTAAGGTCAAGGACCGATTCATTGTGACAACTTTCAACGAGCGACGCTGAACCGAATTGATACGGATATTGTCTAAGTTTCCTGCCGACAAATGAGCACTGTAAACGGCAATGTTGATCTGTGTAGAGTCCTGCAACCCAAATGTCAGATTCCACACCAGGGATCAATTCCTGAAACATGAGTCCCTGCAAATCATCACCAAAGCGTTGGATCATTCCGTGCAATTTGGATTCGGATTTGATCACCAGCAACTTACGCCCTCGCAGGCGTTTTCTCCAAAGGTGCCCCAGTACGGGTTTGGCAATCAGTGGATATCGGAATTCTTTCGCTTCTTCAACGAATTGTTCCGCATTGAGCGGAAATGAAGTTTTCGGAGCGGGAATGTGATTCTCTTCACATAGATTTGCGAATCGCTCTTTGTTTAGGAAACGTTCGTAAACTCCATTCTTGAGTGATTCACTGATCACAAAGTACTCGGAGAGTTCATGAGAATTTTCAGCGATCAAACAGAGCATCGCGTCACTGGTCGGAATCAACACCGGCTTGAATTCAGCGTTCATACCGAGGTTGACAAGGTCCGCAATCAATCGAGAAGGATCAGCCTGAACAACGGGATCCAAAGTCGTCGAATGAAATCTCGTGCCAAATGCAGGACGCACTGGTTCAAAGTCCGCAATGCAAATCGGGATTCCCAGTCGTCCAAGATCCCTCGCGACAGCTAATCCTGTGGGTGAGGCACCACAAATCACCGCGATTGGTAAATGCTGAGTTTGTCTCATCGGGGGTGTACATCTTCCTTGCATGGCGATTTCATCCGACGAGAGAACTTACGATGCCGATCCCAACCGACCGCTGCCACGAGAATATAAACGTTGACTGTTTGAAGTCTCCATCTCATCAATGGTCCTCCGTTCGTAGCAACTCCGGAGTAGGCAATTGTAACGATGAGAGTCATCAAAATTGGAACAAACAAAGGAAACAAATAGTGTTTCCAGATTCGACACCCACCGCGAAACAGCGCTGGGATCGCAAACACGACAAGTACCACTTCCGGAATCGCCATCAGTTGACGATGGCTCGTAAATTCTGTTGGAGAGACGCTGAAGAAAAAGTAGTACAACCCGATGACATAAGCCATTGAAGTTTCCACCACGTCTTCTCCGATATTCGGCAGATCTTCACGAGAGTGCATCGCTCCTTTTCCGTGGTTCATCTTCCTCCGGATTTTATTGAGAAAAGTGATATCTGTAATCGCAGCCTCTTCATTTCCGCTGAAGATGGAATTGACACCAATGCTGGTAATACCGGCGAGGCAGATCATCAATACCCAGAAAACCGTTACTAATACCTTCCGCTTGATGCGACTCTTGAGAAACAAAAATGCCAGCACCCAGCCTATCGGAATGACCACGATCAGGACTGAGAATAAATACGTTCTTAGACCAGCGATGAGCAGCAATCCCACTGGTAAAGAAAGGACTTGTAACACTGACCCGCGTTTTGCAATCGCAGTGAGACCAAGAGAAATCAACGACATCGCCATCGTGGACTGTGTATCTCGCACCATTAACGTTGAGTAGTACACTTGTGTCGGAAAGAAGACGGCAGCAATCAACGCGATTCGGGAAATTCGGGAATCGAAGACCAGCTTCGCAGTCTGCCAAACCACAAATGGAACTGCGCTGCCAACAATAACATTGAGCAGTTTCATTGCAAAAACTGAATTCCCGGTGAGGTAGAATACAATTCCCGTTTCCCATTCATAGAGGGCATCCAAAACTGTGTCGACACGCGTTGGCCAAGGTGACGCACCGTTTGTTAGAAAGTAGTCAGAAATCGAAATGCCAATCTGTTCATACAGAAAGCCGTCACGCGTGAGTCGCAGCTGCTCGTCTGCTTCAGAAACGTTGATGAGAAGCATCAACAGAAAACGCATCAGGAAACCAAACCACAGCCAGCGTTTGACGTCGTTCCATTCCTTCCGGGAAGCTTTGGAATGATTCATGAGTTTGACTGAATACTTCTGGAACGGTCAGTTTCGAATTCGCGGTTCTCCGCAGGACGACTGCGATGAACCTGCCAGTGGTTGAATAATTGCGAGTACGCCTGCCGATATTGATCAACTCCCCAAGAAAGGCTCATGGTCTCTTCGGCGGTTTGGCGACAGCGAACACTCAATTCAGAATCTGAAAGCAACTCCGCCAGCCTTTGAACTGCATCGTCAAATGACTGTGAATTCATTTCGTTGATCACAATTCCAGTGTGGAATTGATGAATCATGTCTGCAACATCACCGACCCCGGAGTTGGCAACGACCGGAAGACCAGCTGAAAGGTACTCTCCGAATTTTGTCGGACAGGAGGCAATTTTTGCCTTACTAGGATCGATCAAACACAACCCAACATCAGCCTTTTGCAATCGATTCGGGATCTCTTCATACGAAGCGGATCGAAGTGTGTACTGATCGCGAC
>JAJDEL010000886.1 GCA_029259835.1 Planctomicrobium sp.
CTACTGCAGTACGAACAGCATACCTCAGCAGTAAAATTGATTTTTGATCGTCACCTCCGACTAAAAGCAAGTGAAACAGACGAGGATCTCAACACGCAAGACATCGGGGCATCTCATCGCAGACTCTCCGAAAATGAAAATGAGAGTCGTCGAGACGCGAAACGTGAGGAGCAGAAACTACTGCAACGGTTGAATGAAAATTCCGTCGTGATTGTTCAAGCGCAAGAGATATCTGAGCAAGAGTTTGACCTCCTGGTTGTCGGCATCGATCACTTCGGGAATTTGCCAATCATTTGCGGTCTTCTTTTTGCACATGGTTTCGATGTCATCTCCGGGAGCGTTGAAACCTTGAGTGAAGTGAAAAACCATCCTGGGGATCGAAAATATGTGAACCGTTTTCATGTCTGTTGGGCTTCGAGTCAGCAAACCCTGCCTGCATCAAAACAATGGAAACTCTTCGAAAAGGAGTTAAACGAACTCCTGCTTCTTTCAATTTCGGGCGGCAATCGCAAAGCCCAGAAGCTGCTAATTCAAAAATTGGTTCCGACTCTTCGGTCTCATACCGACCCGCTCGAACCGTTGTTGCCCGTCGATATTTCTTTTGACCAGGATGCCGAATCTAACACGACCATTCTTGAAATTGGTGGCGAAGACGATCCGGGATTTCTTTTTGAACTGACGAACGCAATTTCCATGAACGGCCTTTCGATAGAACGAATGCTAATTCGTTCCGAAGGAACACAAATTGTCGATACATTATACGTCATCGATCCCGCGGATGGACATGTTCTGAACGAGGGCCAGCGGAATCAATTGCGAGCGACGGTGGTCTTAATCAAGCATTTCACGCACCTGCTACCGCACGCACCGAATCCTGAAACGGCGTTGATCCATTTTCGAGGCTTACTGGAAAACTTATTCGAACAGAGCGATTGGGTCGACCAACTTCAGACACTCCAACAGCCCGAAGTTTTAGCCGCGCTGGCACGGCTACTCGGTGGCAGTGATTTCTTGTGGGAAGATTTCCTGCGCTTGCAGCACCAGAATTTGTTCCCTGTCGTGACAGACCTCTCTGGTCTACAGCAACCGAAAACGCGAGAGGAACTCTCCGTGGAACTGAAGGAACTTCTCGCATCGTCAACAGGTCGAGACTCCAGAGACATTCTGAACGAGTTCAAGGACAGAGCGATGATGCGAGTCGACATGCGACACATCATGAGTCTGCAAACGGCATTTGGAATGTTCTCGATGGAACTGACCGCCGTCGCAGAGACCATTGTTCAGGCCGCAGTCGATTTTTGTAGCGATGAACTCAATGAGAAATATGGAACTCCGACTGACGATCAAGGTCAACCAAGTCGGCTCTCGGTCTGTGCGCTCGGAAAATGCGGTGGGAGCGAGTTGGGCTATGCTTCAGACATTGAGCTAATGTTTCTTTACGATCAAGAAGGCCACACGACTGGTCCCAGGCGAATCTCCAACACAGACTATTTTCAGCAGTTAGTCGAAAAATTTCAAAGTACGATTTTTGCGAGAGAAAAGCGAATCTTTGAAATCGATTTACGACTCAGGCCGTACGGAAATGCAGGGTCTCTTGCAGTCTCCAAGAGTGCATTCGAAAAGTATTTCAAAACAAACGGACCAGCGTGGCCTTTCGAGCGACAGGCGCTCGTCAAGCTCCGACCAATTGCTGGGAATCTGGAATTCGGGAAAGAAATCATTCAGTTGCGAGATCGATTGATCTTTGTGGGAAAACCGTTCGATCTTGCGTCAATGCGTGCGCTGCGAGAAAAACAGATTCGGAAATTCGTCCAGCCAGGGACGTTTCATGCCAAGCTGAGTCCTGGTGGTTTGGTCGAATGCGAGTACCTCGTTCAGGGACTCCAATTGACGTTTGGGCATCTCGATCCAGATATTCGAAACCCCAACACACGAGAGGCAATGAAAGCTCTGGAGAAAGCCGGGATTCTTTCACCAGAGCAAAGAATTCAACTTCGAGACGCTTACCGATTTCTACGTCGATTGATCGATGGTATGAGAATGGTTCGAGGAGATGCGAGCGATCTCATTGTTCCTCACTTTCGAACGGAGCAATTCGAATTCCTAGCAAAGCGCCTCGGCCTGAACGGCGAAGATCTTCATCGAGAAATCGAGCGGCAAACATGTCAGGTGATTGAATGCGTCTTTTTCATCGAAGAACTGATCACCGGCGGTTCAGGTACCAGCTAATCGCGAGTTTAGAAATTCCTGAGCCGAACGCGCTAGCATCGGGCATTTTGCAAAAAAAACGCTACTCTCGTAAGGCCCGTGGCTAGCGCCAGCGGCTCAAAAGGAAACGGGAAGTGAATTTCAAAATGCGTTCTAAGGTTGGGCAACAATCTGTTCATGCGCAGAATGCTGCTGAAATTCTGAAGCAAACGCGGGCCATGGTGCAGCGGTGTGAGCGGTTTCGGCCCGGATGGATCGACTGTCATCGGTGACGAAATCGGAACTTTCTGAGTCACCGAAGCGTGTTCGTCTCCCCCAGACTTGAGCGAGTCCGTCTTGATACAGCAAAACCCAATCACTGCGATGTTCCTCCAGAACGCGCACGGATGATTGTTGCTTGCGGCTAATGAGAAACAATTCCGGATCTTGATAAGTGAGCGCGAGTTTTGCGTTCACTGGCCCTGATTCAGAACTTCGATTGCGAGGTCCGGGATAGTTTTCACCGAAGATGAAATCGAAGTAGATATCAATCACTTCCTGGGAATAGCAGGTACGAAAGCGACCATCAATTGCTACCGTTGAATCGAGTTTTTCGTTCGCGAAAAATCCGATGGCATACTGTGCCCAGTTAAAAGTCACGACCGTTCGACCTTCTATCTGGTTGTCTGCGAGGAATTTCAAGGCATCAACTGGGTATCTGTCGCGTGGAACGTTCAGAGTTGCCAGACGCGGCCACGTTGCCATTCCAACTGCGGAGATCCAAATGAGTAGCAGCGGTAAAACGAATCCTGACCGATTCCAGACTCCAACTTTCACTGAAGGGTTGATGATACGTTGATTCGCCTCTTTCTGTCGAAGTTGAGCGTCCGCAATAAACTCTTTCCAGACTCGATTAATGTCTTCAGCAAACAGGTTTGCCCAGAGGATTGCCAGCAATGGTAAGTGGCGAATATGGCTAACCGCTTGTAGTGCTGTGAGTAGTAATATAACGAAATGTACCCAGTTTCGACCTTGTCGCGACTTCAAAGTTAAAGTCGATGTGAGCATGATCACCCAAAAGCCAATCACCTCTGGGCTCAGGCTGAATAGAGATGGAGATTCCCAGTCGCCAATTTCTGGTCGCGATTCATGTAGAGCACCCCACAACCACTGATGTAGTTCAATTCCATAAGGAGTTAACAGAGTTGCGAGACACATCCCGACAACAACCGTTGGTAACAGGATCAATGATTTTCGGATGACAAGAGTGGACATTCTTGATTCAATTGGTCGCCAATAAAATTCAAAGCACAATTCACAAAATCGCAAACCAAGATAAGCAATCGCGATACAAAGTCCTGCTGCAAAACTTCCGTGTGTA
>JAJDEL010000887.1 GCA_029259835.1 Planctomicrobium sp.
GACCATTTCGAGACTATTGAGGCCTCATGCCATACTCACGGAAAACGCCGCCATCCCTCAATTCCCAACAATCATCACCTGATCGCTGATACTTATCCGAAATGCTCAAGCAGAGTTCACAATGGGTACTCCACTTGAATCACCAACATTGGTTTATCTCGCAGCTTCAAATTTCGAAGCTCATCTGATTGCTTCGGAACTTCAGAATTCAGGAATACCAGCGCACGTTGTCGAAGATAATCCTTATTATGGTGCAATATCACTTCGGAGATGGGGAGAGGAGTGGGAAATAGCAGAGAGCACTCCCGAAATTTATGTGGAAAAATGCCAGTTGGAAGAAGCACAGGTTTTTCTACTGGATCATGCGAAAAGGCACAAAAAATCGGACATAGCACTGTTCTGTTTTCACTGTGGTGCATCCTTCGAAGCGGTTGAACGAGAGGACGGTTACTGTCCAGAATGTGATTGCGATTTGGTATGGTCCGATGAAGATTCATTGAGGATAGACCCAGAGAATGAACCAGTAGATGTCGTTGCGAGCATGCTTGCAATGTTTTTTTTCATTGTCCTTCTGGCGATCATCCTATTCCGTTAAATAAAATGCTGAGGTCCATCTTCCGTTTTTTCGCGGCTGGGGTGATGTTTGATTAATTTGATCTTTTGAGACAAAAGGAGACAGCATTGAAACGTTGTAACGCTTTCATACTTGGCTGCTTCATTGGTTTGACCGTCGCCATCGATTTTATTTCATCTCGTCACGCTCAGGCTAATGAACCTTTAGAGGTCGTCAACATCGGCTCGCGGCGAGAGTTGTTTGTGGACCGAGTGATTGTGGGCGAACTCAACGGCGCAGCGCTGAAGATGCACACCCCGCATCTGGCTCCGGCGGTTTCGCCCCCACGACCGCATGGGCATTATGCGACTGTGCTATGGAATGGTGAGAAGTATCAGTTTTACTATCGGGGCGATACGAAGCTTGGCAACCATTGGAAGAAGGGCTGGGAGCAGTATCACGAAGGCGAAGTGACGCTCTATGCCGAGAGTAAAGATGCGATCCACTGGACTTTGCCGAAGCTCGGTCTCTATGAAGATTTGCCAGCGTTCCCTGATGGCAATGTTGTGTTGATGAACGAGTTTCTGGTGAATCACAATTTCACTCCTTTCATCGACACTCGGCCCGGCGTCCCTGCTGAGGAGAAATATAAAGGGCTGGGTGGACTGGCGTATCAACCTCACGCGGAACATCAGGAAGTTCGCTCGCGACGCGGTCCTGGCGGCTTGCAGGCGTTCGCCTCGCCGGATGGGATTCACTGGAAGAAGCTGAAGGACAAACCAGTAATTCCGGAAGAATGGGGGAAGTATTTCGACTCGCAGAACTACGCGTTCTGGTCCGATTCCGAAGAGGCGTATGTCTGCTACTTCCGCCGGTTCATCAAAGGCTATCGTGGCATCGCCCGGACGACATCAAAGGACTTCATCAACTGGACTCCGTTTGTTGAAATGAAAGCGAACCTTCCGAGCGAGCACCTCTACACGGCGTGTACGCAGCCGTACTACCGTGCGCCTCACATTTACATTGCCTTGCCAACAAGATTCATGTCGAAGCGAGGTTCCGCAACGGATATTTTATTGATGAGTACGCGCGGCAGCTCTCACTACGACCGTGAATTCACGCAGTCCTTTATTCGCCCTGGCATTGGCAGCGCTGGCTGGGCGAACCGAGCAAACTACACCGCAATTGGGATCCATCAGACGAGCGCATCCGAAATGTCACTGTTCCTGACCGGCGGACGGCGATACACGCTACGCATCGATGGCTTCGTATCAGTGAATGCCCCGCTTGCTGGCGGCGAACTCATCACGAAACTGCTGACGTTCACTGGCAAGGAACTGGAAATCAATTATTCCACCAGCGCCGCCGGTCAAGTGCTGGTTGAACTTCAGGACGCCAACGGCAAGCCGATTCCCGGTTTCACCCTGACCGACTGCAAACCCATCTACGGCGACCACATTTCCAGAGCCGTCGAATGGGAAGGCGGGTCGGATCTCAGCGCTCTCGCAGGCAAAACCATCCGGCTTCACTTCGAAATGTCCGATGCGGACTTGTATTCATTGAGGTTCCGTGGTGAATGAGTCGGAAAAACCGGTGACCGGTACTTTCAGGCCTGGGAAATTACACCTCATCCTTGGAATTGTCTCCACAGTGCTTTTTCTCATAGCAGACGTGGTTTCCGTTTATGTGGCATATTGGAATATCGATGGTTCATTCAGGTATCCCAAATGGACTGCTATCGGATTCGGTGTTTTCTGGTCGACTTGGTTTCTAGCGGGTCTGTGGATGATTCTCACCTATTTTCGTGAAGAAATGGTCGTTGCAGAGAGTGTCATTCTGAAGCAAGAATGCTTCCGTAAAAAAACTATTCAAATCTCAAACGTTTCACAGATTATTTGGAAACCGAGCGGCAAGATGATCGTGCTCAGTCCTTCCTCTCGGATGAAAGTTGATTTGAGTAACTTTTCAAGCGATGAGCAGGATCAGTTGACTACTTATTTTCGTGATACATTTCCTCCTGACATACAGAAAGGTTGGGCAGGTTTTATCGAACTACGAACTGACTCGTCACATCGCCCTACACCAGAGGAAGCCCGCTCAACAGCTTATATTTGTGTCTCGATTCTGTTCATATTCGCAGGTGTATTCGGATACTGTTGGGTGGCTGGTCTCGGCATGCAATGGCTTGTCATTGGTGTTCTCAATGCTCTCGCTGGCGTCTGGTATTTATGGAGAATCTCCAAGCAACGAAAACAAACTTCCGACGTTGATCTGTCCTCGTAAAGGTTTCGTGACGAATGAATCGACTTGATGTTCTCATTGTTCTTGTCGTTGTCTATGTCTTAAGCGCCTGTGCATCGCAAGTTGCGTGGGGGCAAGCACCGCGAGTGACGCAGTCGCCGCCGCGCAGTGTCAGTAAGATGAGGCCGCCTTCGGTGAAGTCGTTTCCTGGACCTGTCATCCCAGGTCTGCGACAGAAAGCAGTTCCTCAAGGTCTGGCTTATGCCGTTACTGAAGACAAAATTTTGATCTCGCATTACTTCGACGATGGTCCATCGTGTGTTTCCATTTTGAATGGTTCGACTGGGAAGATGTTCTCTTGTGTGACATTGAAAGAACCTTCTGGTGAATTCCATCGCGGGCATGTTGGTGGGATTGCAATCTCGAAAGAGAAATTGTTCGTCTCCTCCGGTGGACAAGTCTTACAATACAAACTTGGAACATTCCTCTCGCGCCGACCACCGATGTCAACGACTGCAATCGCGATGCGAAAATGTGAAACGACAGCGGCGTTTTGTACTTCGACGGAAGAATTTTTATTCGTCGGAGACTACGCGTATGGAAAAGATTATCCAACTCATGCTTCTCATCACCTCAAAGACCGCAAAGGAGTTCGGAAGTATGCTTGGGTTTGTGGTTACGACAGTGCCAACCCGTTGGGGGCTCCGAAGTGCGTACTTTCTGTTAGACAAAAAGTGCAGGGGATGTACGTTTCTGAAAATCGAGTTTACTTGAGCCTCTCCTTTGGGCGAAAGAACCGCAGCACTATCGTCGTCTACAAGAATCCGATAGGAGAAGCTGCCCACAAAACCGTACAAATACGTGGCGACTCAGTTCCGCTGTGGTTCCTCGATGGCGAGAATTACCTGGGAGAAATCGACTTCCCACCCATGTCGGAAGGGATCACGATGATCAAGAACAAACTCGCCGTCCTTTCGGAATCCGGCGCCAGCAAGTACAAAATCGGCAGCAAAGGCCCACTGGACAGAATTATTTATCTCGATGTGTCGCGATTTGAATGAGCAGATGAGACGTTGGTTAAAATTGGGACACGAGTCGCGCATGGTGCATTTTCAGAAGACAAAATCACGAAAACGAAACAGGTTCAACTGATGCTATCCATGACATTCCGTTTGACCCTCATGCTTCTGTTGACGGTCTTCATGAGCGAGAGCCTGTGTGCCGAAGAATCTTCCGCCAGTCAACGGTTACAGAGTGCCCAGGAATTTCATCGTCGAGCAACAGAGCCGACTGGGATTCTTGTGCCGATGTATCTTTATCCAGCGAATGTTCATACGAACGCTGCGTACAATCAGCTCATTGATCTGAAACGCCGGTACGAAACCGTACCGATGTGGGTCGTGATCAATCCAGCATCTGGTCCTGGTCAAGCTGTCGATCAGAACTATGTGAAAGCGATTGACCGATTGAAAGGTGCTGGTTGCGTTGTGCTTGGATATGTCGCGACCACATATGGAAAGAGGGCGAGTGTTGAAGTTCAGAAAGAGATTGATTTGTGGATCAAGATGTATCCAGAGATTCAGGGGATTTTCTTTGATGAAATGATCTATGTAGACAACAACGCAGCGGCGGAGTATCAAATCAAACTCAACGACTACGCCCACAAAGTCGGTTGCTGGCCGACTGTGGCGAACCCAGGCACTGACGCGCCGGGAAGGTACTTCGTTAACAACGCTGCGGCGGATGTGATCATCATTCACGAAACCGGTTCATGGCCGCAGGAGAAACGGCTTAAAGGAGATTACTTCGGAGGCTATTCGGACTTCCCACCTTTTACGCGTGCGGTACTCATGCACTCAATCTCAAAGTTTGATCCAGGAAAAATCAAAATGATCCGCAAGTATGCCCGCTGGATCTATGTCACGCAGGCCCCTTTTCGCGCAAATGATCCGACGGCAGCCAATCCCTGGAACGTCTTGTCCAAGCACATGGAAGCACTTTGTGAAAGCCTTTCATCGAGCAAAGCGAACTGACATGACATCGCATGCCGTTCATGTCTTGTTCGTTTGCACGATGAACAAATGGAGAAGTCCGACTGCGGAGAAGGTCTATGCAAAGAATGATCTGGTGCGCTCGGTCTGCTGGGACGAGCAAAAAAGCCGTTCGGTCAATCAATGCAGGGGATTTGAACTGGGCAGATGTTGTTCTGGTGATGGAAGAGAAACACAAACAGCAACTCAAGTCGCGCTTTCCGCACGAAGTGAAGTTCACCAACATTCACGTGCTTGATATCCCTGACGAATATCAGTTCATGGACCCTGAACTTGCCGAGATGATCAAAGAAACCGTTGCCCCAATTCTCGCTGACTGGATCGCGTGAAGCGGGGCAGGGCGAACAACCTCATCTCCTAAACTGACATCGCTTCATTCTGAGAATTCGGCGACAATGTGATCTGAGTGAATCGTCGTGGTTCTTATCACTCAGTTTGAATTCTGTCTCGAGGAGGAGGCGCTATGTCCGATGAGAAAAAACCAGCACAGAAGGCGACAGTTCCAGCAGAGGATGGATCGATTCTCAAGTACATCGCTGGGGCGGTCTTGGGGATTCTCATCACTGTCGTCTATACGCGGTTGGGATTCACAACGCCTGCAATTCTTGAAATTCCCGGTAAGTTAAAAGGGAATGTGATTTCGAGTGCGGCGGAGTATGACCTTTACGACCTCACGCAGCCCATGGAAGTTCGCGAGCGGGCGCTGGAAGTCTTCTTTGGGAACCGTTCGAAATTTGCGGTAGAAGTCGACGCGGAGTTCGACCACCTCTTCTTGGAATCGCTCTACCGAAAACGAGTCATCCGCGAAGCAAGGCAGTTACGAATGCAGTGGAGCGCCTACGACACGGCGCTCGAGAAGCCTGCCCTGCGCGAGGTTTACGAGCGTAAATACGGAACGGATGAGACGATTGCCTTGAAGCAATCAATGCTCATGAACGCTTATCAGGAGAAAGAATTTCTCGTCGAATGGGTGAAGCGAAACCGAGAGCCGGTGACTCACGAGAATCTGTTGCAAACACTCGAAGAGTTGAGTCGGAGCGAATGATGGTAAACGGAAACGACAAACAAAGAACCGCGAATGAACACTAATAGACACGAATCAAGAAAACGGTTTGCCGCACACTTAAAGTGTGCGGCGAAGAAACTGTATCAGTAGAATTGAGTTCTTCTCGGCGAAAAATCCCGGCATTTCGGAAATGCCAGGCTTTTCATTCCGCTCGGTTCTTTAAAGTATCTACTCTTCTTCTGGAGCGTCTTGCGATTCGTCGGTTGCTTCTGGTTTTGGCGTTTCTTCTGTGACTGAATCACTCTCTGCTGATTCGGGTGTCGTTGTTTCTGATGAAGCTGCTGCGGCTTCCTCGTCATCGGATTCATCGTCGACGACTACTGCTGGGATGAGGGCGATGCCGATGATTTGGTCGTCGCCAGCCATTTTCATGATCGTCACGCCTTGTGTGTTACGACCGATCGTACTGATGTCGACGGCGCGAAGGCGCTGGATCTTTCCTTGGGAGGACATCAGCAGGATGTCGTCTCCATCTTCGACCGCCAAGGTGCCGATGACTTTGCCGTTGCGGCTGGTTGTTTTGATATCTCGCAGACCTTTGCCGCCACGTTTTTGCAGGCGATACCGCATGTTGCCGCTTGGTGAGGCTTCGTCGTCGTCATTCACTTGAACTTCGACCGGTCCGAACGGGGTCCGTTTCCCGTAGCCGTTTTCGCAGACGGTCAGCAGTGTTGTCGCTTCATTTGAAACGACCATGCCGACGACCTCGTCATCTCCAGAGAGTCTAATCCCTCGGACGCCACGCGAGTTTCTTCCCATCGCACGGGCATCACTCTCAGCGAAGCGAATCGCCATTCCGGTTGTTGTGCTCAGAACAAGGTTCTCGCCTGGCGAGACTTTGACGACGTCGATCAGCCGGTCGTCGTCTTCGAGTTTGATCGCGATGATGCCTCCCTTCATCGGGCGGCTGTAGGCGGAGAGGAGTGTTTTTTTGATGTAGCCTTTGCGGGTCACCATCAGCAGACTGCGCTGGTCGTCGAATTCTCGGATGTCGATGCAATCCTGAACACGTTCGCCATCGGAGAGTCTCAATAGGTTGACGAGTGCTCGCCCTTTGGCTGTGCGGGCTTGGAGCGGCAGGTCGTAAACCTTTTGCCAGTAGACTTTTCCTAAATTTGTGAAGAAGAGAAGGTAGCTGTGCGTGCTGGAGACGAAGAGGTGTTCAATCGGATCTTCGCCGTCAGACTTCGCTCCTTTAATTCCTTTGCCACCACGATTTTGGGACTTGTAGGTCGAAAGTGGGGTTCGTTTGACATACCCGTTTTGCGAAAGCGTGACGACCATCGGCTCTTCGGTGATGAGTTCATCTTTGTCGACATCACCAAGCTCTTCTTCAGAAATTTCCGTACGACGCTTGTTTGGAAATTTCGCTTTGAGTTGATCCATATCCTCTCGGATGACAGCGCGAATGTTCGCTTCATCAGAAAGAAGTTGAAGGTATTCCGTGATGACTTCCAGCAGACCGTGGTGTTCACCTTGCAGGTTTTCTCGTTCCAGATTCGCGAGGGAACCGAGCTGCATACTGACGATTGCTTCGGACTGATTCGCGGAGAGCGAGTAGTTTTGATGCTCTCCGTTTTCTTCGACGAACATTTCGAAGCCTTGTTCCCCGAGCGCTCGCGCGATGAGTTCCGAGGGGACTTCAATTTGTTGTAAGCGAACTTTCGCTTCCGCTCGACTGGGGGAATTTCGAATCGTCTTGATGATCTCATCGATATCGATCTGGGCAATCAACAGTCCTTCAATCGTGTGTTTCCGCTTACGAGCCTCACTGAGCAGGAACTCAGTACGACGACGAATCACGGTCACGCGATGGCGGATAAACTCTTCGAGGATCTGCTTGATACTGAGAGTCTGCGGGCGATTACCTACGAGTGCTAACAGGATGACAGAAACCGTCGATTGCAACGGCGAGTATTTATAGAGTTGCGCGAGAACGACTTCGCGGTCGGCATCGCGTTTGAGATAGATATGCAACCGCACCTGCCAACTTGGAGTTTTACGGTCGGTGTAGTCGACGACTCGCGAAATCCCTTTGATTTTGTCTTCGCGGATTAACGTTTCCAACTTGGACTTGATGCGGTCGCGCGTGTCGAGATACGGGATTTCCTTAACGACAATGACTTCCGTGTTCTTCTCGGTTTCAAACTCCGTTTTCGCGCGCAAGGTCAGCGTAGATCGCCCGGTTTGGTAACCTTGTCGGATCCCGTAACGTCCGCAAATGACTCCTCCGGTAGGAAAATCCGGTCCAGGCAGAACGTCGATGATTTCATCGACTGTCGCTTCAGGATTGTCAATCAGAAGTTGCACACCATCCGAAACTTCTCCAAGGTTATGCGGTGGTATGCTCGTCGCCATTCCGACTGCGATTCCCTGAGAACCGTTGACGAGCAGCCCTGGAAATCGGGAAGGAAGGACGACCGGCTCTAAGTTTCGTTGATCGTAAGTCTGAGTGAAGTCGACGGTATCTCGATTGAGATCGTCAAGCATCTCCGAAGCGGCAGAGGAAAGGCGGGCTTCTGTATAACGCATGGCGGCTGGACCGAGACCAGCAAGCGAACCAAAGTTCCCTTGCTTATCGATCAGGATCTCACGCATCACCCAATCCTGTCCCATACGGACAAGAGTGGGGTAAATCACACTTTCGCCGTGTGGGTGGTAGTTACCAGACGTGTCCCCAGAGATTTTCGCGCACTTCACTCGACCCGATGAAGGACCAAGGTTCAGGTCGTTCATCGC
>JAJDEL010000888.1 GCA_029259835.1 Planctomicrobium sp.
CAACAAACTGTCGAATTACTCTTAAAATCCTGGCACCGACGGGAACATTCTCAGCAGCCTTCTCCCAGTTGCTGTTTTGAAGGAGAGCCAAAGGAAATGCACCAGTGAGTGCAGAGCCAAGAGATTTGACCAATTCTGTTCCATGGAAAGTATTCTCTTCAAAAGGCTCTCGTCGGTCGAGATCACCGACTGCTTTGCGAATGACTCTGGCGGTAATTTCGATATTGGAAACATCCATTAAAAGCGCAGCTATGCGGACATCATCGATTTCGCGTGGTGTCATTCGCATTCTAATGGCTACTTGCTCGGCAAGATGATTCACTCGTTGCGTTCGGTTCTGAAGAACCGGATCCGCACACTGCAAATATCGAGACAGCACTTCCACAACACCCAAGTGTGCTTCGTGAAGTTCCTCCATTTTTTCATTTCGGTCATCATTGAGAGTCCCGATCAAAATCGCAGTCAACCCCAGGATCGCTCCCCAGATCATGACGCTCAATCCAACAACCAACGGAGAATTGTCGATAGCGAAACGATTGAGATCAGCCAAGATTACAACCGTGACTGTCACTGCGGAGAGTAGCGCCAAAATCCCGGCACGATAGCGACCAAGGAAGAAGCCTGAGAGAACAATCGGCAGGAAAAACAGATTCAGCACAACGATGCGAGAATGCTCTATGGAATTCAGGACAACTCCGAGCCCAAGCGTAATCAGTATCAGGATACACTCCAGATATTTTTCGTTTGATTTGTCAATCAACATAATAAGAAGTCCCTAAGTTTGTGCTGAGTCGATATTTAGCATTTGAGAAATGGTTGAGTCTTAATGAACGAGAGTTGGCAAGTCTGCATTCGGTTGCTCGTTCGTTGAAGGCACGAAACTCCCACCGCGTATCGCCGAAACGTGGTCTGATCTAGCAATAGCGTTATCGCGGAAACGAGCAGCGATGTCTTCAAACTGTTCATGAATAGAAAGAAAAACATCGACGAGATCAGGGTCAAAATGAGTCCCTGCGTTCGCCTCAATTTCTACGACACAATCAACATGAGGAACGGCTTCTTTGTAAACTCGTTTGGAAGCAAGCGCGTCATACACATCACAGATCGCGACAATTCTGGCAGCGAGTGGAGTTTCGTACTCCGTTAATTTTCGTGGGTATCCACCACCGTCCCACCGTTCGTGATGGCACAATGCAATGTCGTGAGCCATTGCTAAGAAATCGGTATTCCCCAGACGTCGTTCAATCTGGTGGATACATTCGCTGCCGATTTCCGCATGCAGCCGGATTTTGCTGCGCTCTTCCTCGGTTAGTAATCCTGGTTTTAAGAGAATCGAATCTTCGACTCCGACTTTTCCGATGTCGTGCAACACAGAACTGATTCCGATCATACGAACAAATTCGGAGCTGACAGTCTCTTGGAATTTTGGATGCTTTCGGAGTGCTGTTGCTAATCTGACTGAATATAGGCTGATTCGCTCCAGGTGCTGTCCGGTATCGGGATCACGAGATTCGGCGAGCTTTGCCAATCCGAAAATGATGGCGTCGCGAGTTCGTACTAGTTCATTGATTGCGAGTAACGAGGCTTCCTGTTGTTGTTGAAACTGGTTATCGGAAGGTTTTAACACTCTTGCTATGACGATCCAGTTGATACCGAATTGAATTCCGGTCAACCACAGGACTGTTCCGACTCGAAATGCAGTGATTGCGAGATCTGCGTGTTCACTCGTCATCTCAGCAGAGTTGCCTTGAATCGCCTGCGCAGAGACGTTTTCCCCCATGTTCTGCATCCAGAGCGCGAAGGCAAGACAGACAGCCTGCGAAAAGGTTATGATGACAACAAGTTTTCTTTGTGATGGCATTAGAGCCCCTATGGTTTGATCAGCTTGTCCAGAAATCTACGTTGTAAACTCACATCATGACGAAAAAAATGCAGTATTTCGCGTTCTCTCTATCACGTTTTGCGGATTGTTTTGCCTGTACCTCGCTGAGGATGAGTGTTTATTGGCTGACCATTCGGAATTTTCGTTAGAACTCTTCACTTTCGGAGCAGACTGCTGCAAACGCGACTCATTACAGACATCGAAACCGCTGTAAACCTGATTCAACAGGGGGGGCTTGTCGCGTTTGCTACAGAGACCGTTTATGGGTTAGGAGGGAACGCACTCGATCCGATTGTGATTGCAAAAATCTTTGAAGCCAAAGAGCGTCCCCACTTCGATCCGCTTATTGTCCATCTCGCTGATCAGGATCAGCTTGAACGGTTTGTCACAGATGTTCCAAATTCAGCTCGGACTCTGATGGATCGATTTTGCCCTGGACCAGTGACATTCGTTTTGCCGAAACGTGATGTGATTCCTGACCTTGTCACTTCCGGTCTTTCCAGTGTGGCGATTCGAATTCCGGCTCATGAACAGGCAAGAGAGTTCATTCAGGCTGCTGGTGTTCCGATTGCTGCACCCAGCGCGAATCGTTTTGGATGTGTCAGTCCAACAACCTCGCAGCACGTCTTAAAGGGACTTAATGGGCGGATTGATGCCGTCTTAGAAGGAGGGTCATGCGAAGTTGGCGTCGAATCAACAGTGATCGCCTGTCCTAAAAATGGGCAACCGACACTGCTGCGACCAGGCGGGTTACCGGTTGAAGATATTGAAGCCGTGATCGGTCCGGTAGTCCGATTGAATCCTGAAACGCAAGACGATGAATCTCCTCAAGCGGGACCAGGAATGTTGACTCGCCATTATGCTCCGTCTAAACCCATTCAAATTCTCGATGACTTCGGTGAGCTGGTAGACTCTTCTCGCGCCGGAGTGTTGGCATTCGGTGAGATCGATGAGTCCGAGTTTGCTGTTGTTGAAAACCTTTCTCCCGACTCTTCACTCGTGGAATCGGCTGCGAATTTCTTCGCAGGATTGCATCGGCTGGAAACCTCTGACATTGACATGATCGTCACGAAGTGGTTTCCGGATGAAGGACTCGGAGTGGCTCTCAACGATAGACTTCGTCGTGCGGCAGCGAAGTAGTCACTGAATTGCTATCGTATTAATGACGAACTTACTCAAGAATCGTCTCGCCTTAAATTTCTGAGTTTGTTTGGCCTGTATTTAGCCGCTTGGGCGCCAGTGTCGGATGCAAGCGTGAACCGAAGTCATATCCGGGGCTAGCGCCCAAACGGCTCATTTTGGAAATGATATTGGGGACAGTTTCTGAGCGGCTCAAGCGGAATAATTAGGAAAAATTCATGGATCGACCGAACGTATTGCTCATCACAACCGATCACTGGCCGGCAGCGCTGTTGGGGTCGGCTGGTCATCCAGTGATTCAGACGCCGACGCTCGATGAACTTGCACGGTGCGGAACGCGGTTTACGAATACGTACAGCGAGTGTCCGATTTGCATTCCAGCTCGGCGCACGTTGATGACCGGCATGAATCCGCGTTCTCACGGAGACCGAACATTTCAAACGACTCTGCGAATGCCATCGGCACCGACGCTAGCAGGAACATTCCAGGATGCTGGTTACCAAACGCATGCCGTCGGAAAAATTCACGTTTACCCGCAGCGAGATCGAATCGGGTTTGAAGATGTCTGGCTCGCCGAAGAAGGGCGACCCCATTGGGGAGTTTGGGACGACTACGATACTTACCTGGGAGAAGCAGGATTCGTCGGGCGGCAGTATGAACACGGAATGAGTAACAATCAGTATTTCGCCCGACCCTGGCAACTTCCAGAAGAAACTCATGTAACGAATTGGACCAGCCGGACGATGTCGAAGATGATCCGCCGGCGCGATCCGAATCGACCTGGCTTCTGGTACCTTTCCTTCACACATCCCCATCCACCGCTCGTCCCACTTCAACATTACTGGGATGTCTACCAACAACTCGATCCTGGAACTCAGGAATACGGAAACTGGATTCCTGACTCGTGGTGGAACGGAGAATCGCGTGAGGCTAACAGCGATACCGTAATTCCGTGGTTACTGAAATCGATTCACAACAAATGGCACATTCGAGGCCGTGAAGAATACCAAACGGCCTTGCGAGCATTCTTTGCCCTTTGCACACACATCGATCACCAGATCCGATACGTCTTAGGGACGTTGCGCGAAGAGGGCGTACTCGATGAAACGGTGATCGTTTTTTCTGCCGATCACGGAGACATGCTCGGCCAGCATGGTCTGTGGGCGAAGAGACTGTACTACGAAGGATCAGCGAACGTTCCGATGATTGTCGTTGGGGCCAAAAACAGCGACCGTGTTCCCGCAGGTCAAACTGACAATCGTCTCGTCGGTTTACAGGATGTGATGCCAACGTTGCTCGATTTGTGCGGGTTGGAAAGCCCCGACTCTTGCGATGGCATCTCGATGGTCTCGTCAACGGAACGGGCCACTCTGTATGGAGAATGCAACGAAGGTCCCACGGCAACGAGGATGATTCACGATGGGCGATTCAAATTGATCTACTACGCCGGTGGGAACCACTTCCAACTTTTTGATTTAGAGTCCGACCCTCGCGAAATGGTGAATCTCGCCGACTCGCAGGAACATGAGGAACGGTTCCAGGCACTCAAGGAATGTCTGATCTCCGAGATGTACGGGACCGATGCCGACTGGCTCAACGAGAACGGAGAGTTCGTGGGACTCCCTTCTCCTGAAGAATCGGACGAAGGAGAGCGAGGTTTGTTCCTCCAACGCGGCATCCATTGGCCTCCGCCTCCGATCTTTCCACCGGAGGAGCAATGATGGTGAAATTCTGGTTGCAGTATTTTTGAGAATTTTAGACAGAGTTCGCGAACTTCAGTTTCCACGGTCGAAGCTGAATTCGCAGTGGGCTACAATCCCCGGCTCATTCGTCATCGTGACGAGATCAAGAAAACATTTCACACAGTCGTAAACGTCTGTGTGTCTGTCGAATTCACCTGAACTATTACCCAAATTGTGAGAAGATCATCGTGATCATCGTAATGAAGCCCAATTGTTCTGAAGAACAGTTACAGCACATCTGCGAAAAAGTCGAAGAGATGGGCTTTCGCCATGAAGTCAGCCGTGGTGTTCAGCGAACACTCGTTGGTGTCATCGGGGAAGAAGACGAGTTGCGGAACGCACCGCTGAAGGCCATTCCCGGAGTGGAGAGCGTGATGTCGGTGCTCAAGCCATATAAGTTAGCGAGTCGTGAGTTCCACGAAGATGATTCCGTTTTTGAATTGGGGCACGGCGTCAAGATCGGTGGAGGATCGATGGTATTGATCGCCGGTCCTTGTGCGATTGAAGGTCCAGAGATTCTCCTGGAAATCGCGAAGGCAGTGAAATCTGCTGGAGCGAATGTCCTTCGCGGTGGAGCATTCAAGCCCCGAACCAGCCCTTACAGTTTTCAGGGATTGGGTGAAGAAGGATTGAAAATTCTTCGGTCCGTCGGTGACGAAACTAAAATGCCTGTCGTCACCGAAGTGATGGACCCACGCCAAGTTGAGCTGATTGACCAGTACACCGATATTTTTCAGGTCGGCGCCAGAAACATGCAAAACTTCAATCTGCTCATGGAAGTTGGAAAAACGAGCAAGCCCGTTCTGCTGAAGAGAGGCATGAGCGCGACCGTGCAGGATTTGTTGATGTCCGCGGAGTACATCATCGCTCATGGAAATAAAGAGGTCATTTTGTGTGAACGGGGAATCCGTAGCTTCGATTCTTCAACACGTAACCTCTTCGATCTCTCAATGGTTCCCAACGTGAAAGGACTTTCTCACCTTCCGATCGTTGTCGATCCGAGCCATGCGACTGGTCGTCCCGATCTCATTCCGAGTATGGCGTTAGCTGGAGTTGCCGCCGGAGCGGATGGGATTCATATTGAAGTCCATAGTTGTCCGGAAAAAGCCATGAGCGACGGACCGCAAGCACTCCTCCCAGAGCAATTCGCAGAACTCTCCAAACAGATTCAGGAACTTGCACGCTTCTTTAATCGAGAAGTCGTTGCAACACCACCGATCGACTGAGCTGAACGCGCTAGCGTCGAGTTTTTGTAGGGTAGGGTTCCCCTGCCATTGACCGCAAAGGAAGGCATGCAGGAGCATGCCCTACGAACTATTAGACCGTCCATTTTTAATTGGAATTCAATGATGAGCTTCCGAAATATCAAACTCATTTCTTATTGCCTGACACTCGTCGGGATTGCATCTTCAAACCTGCTAGCTGATGTTAAAACGCCTGCTGTGTTCGGCTCTGGGATGGTCTTGCAACGGGAGATGGATGTTCCAGTCTGGGGGTGGGCGGATGCTGGTGAGAAGGTCACTGTTTCATTTCGGGATCAAACGGTCTCTGCGACTGCAAATGCCGACGGCAAATGGAAAGTCGCACTTAAGCCACTCAAAGTTGGTAAAGCAGGAACGCTGACCGTCGCAGGGAAAAACAAAATTGAATTCACAAATGTTCTCGTGGGTGAAGTCTGGGTCTGCAGTGGTCAATCCAACATGGGTTGGACAGTCGCAAATTCCATTGATGGCAAACTGGAAGCCGCAGCAGCGGACGAACCAGATATTCGGTTGTTTCAAGTTCCACTCAAAACAGCTGATCAGCCACAAGAAGACGTTCAGACGCAGTGGCGAGTTTGTGCTCCCGATAACGTTTCCAGTTTTTCTGCCGTCGGATATTTTTATGGTCGTCAGCTGCACCATGTGCTGCGTGTGCCTGTCGGTATTATCATGACAGCCTGGGGCGGAACACGAGCGGAAGCCTGGACCAGTCCGGAAGCGATGGCAAAGACTGTCGAGTTAAAACCAATTCTGGACACCTGGGACGAACGTGCTTCAAAGTACGATGCCGACAAAGCGAAGGCTCAATTCGATGCTGCCATGAAAACTTGGCCTGATCGCGTTAAAAAAGCTCGTGCAGCAGGGACGCGAGTCCCACGGAAACCGCAACTCGCCAGTCAGCCGCGACTCGACCGACATCATCCAAGTACGCTCTATAATGCCATGGTTGCACCTCTTGTGCCATATGCGATTCGCGGAGCCATCTGGTATCAAGGAGAATCAAACGCAGGCCGTGCCTATCAATACAGAACGCTGATGCCGACGATGATTCAAAGTTGGCGAGATGTCTGGGGGCAAGGGGACTTCCATTTCTATCAGGTTCAGCTCGCCAATTTCCAAGCAATTACAACTGAACCGGTTGAGAGTGCTTGGGCAGAACTTAGGGAAGCTCAAACGATGGCTGGTGATGCCATCCCAAATGTCGGTGCTGCGTGCATTACTGATTTGGGTGCGGCGAAAGATATTCACCCGAAAGATAAACAAAACGTTGCGAAGCGTCTTT
>JAJDEL010000889.1 GCA_029259835.1 Planctomicrobium sp.
ATTGATATCGCCAAGTTGTTCGATGCGTTGCCGTGCGACATCAGCCCATGGACCCCGGTGATCGTGCTTTAAGTACTCCTCCCAATGTCGCAGGGCCGAGTCTGTTTCACCTGTTTGATTGAGCGTCTCAGCCAGATGATAGTGAGCGTCCGGGTATTCTGGGAAAATCGTTAATGCCAATTGAAATGCCGCGCATGCTGAGGTGTGTTCACTCAGTTCATTATGCAGGCAGCCAATTTGAGTCCAAGCTTCGAGGAAATCGTGGTCGTGTTCGACCGCGACATAGTACCGCTCCAAGGCGCCTCTGACGATTCCCAATCGATACAGACATTCACCCAATTGAAAATGAACATCTGAGCTTTTCGGAGAGGCCATCGCTGCAAGCCGAAAGGCCTCGAGCGCATCTTTGACTTGACCAGCATCATAGAGTCGGCAACCTTCGACGAGCCAGTCTCGATTGTCACTGAAGTCAATTTCAGCATCTATCGCTTCAACACTGGCGATGCGAATCGATCTAGGCGCTTCGGATTCAGGTTCTTGCTCATCAGTTGGTGTGTCACTATCAAAATCAAAGACACGTTGACCAGATGCTGGCAAGACAAGGCCATGCGGATCGCGAATCAGAATACCCAGACTGTGAGCTAAAATCTGAAGCTGTTCGAGCGGACGTTCGTCTCCACGACGCACACTTGGAAGCCGCTTTAAGCTGCGTTCAAGGTCGTGTCTGGGAATACCTGAGTCGAGTAATTCACTAAGCCGTCGCGCCGAACTGACTTCGCGAAAATCAAAATATGGCAAGCGATGAATTTTGCGAATCGGTTTGATCAAACCGCTCCGTTCCCAGCCGCGAATCGCATGGACCGAGATACCGAGTATCGAGGAGAGCATCGCAGGTGTGTAGAGTCGATGGACTTCTTCCCGATGGTCGTTCAGTCCAAGCAAAGTGAGCCATTGTGATTCGTTCAGAATTTTGATGTCGGCTCCAGATTGCATCCACCGTTCGACTTGCTGGAGCTTCACCGACGGCTGCCCGTTATCTTCCAAGGGCCAGCCTTCTTCACCAATCACGAAAAGAGTCAACTGCCGACTTACATAATCGGTCGCGGTTCCACCGTTCTCTTCCACAATTTTTGCCGCTTCCGCATGCGTCATCGATGCAAGCGTACCGGTGAACGCAACTCGTTCCCCTTGAAGGCAGGGAGAGCTTTCCAGTTGTGGTGGATCAGAGGAAAAAAGAGGCTGAGGCATGATCGTCAAAGTTCAAAATTGAAACAGACTGCTCCTAGTCGAACATATCCAAGAACGAGTCGCACCGCAAACACACCACGCTGTTTATTCCAGATAGTGTAAAATTTCAGAACGATGAATCGCATGAATCCCGTTTAGCCGTACACTTCAAGTGTACGGCTAATCGAAACATGTTCTAAACTGGCGTGTCCTGAAACACCAAATTCATCAATGAGTCGAAAAGTAGATGTCATCATCGTTGGACAAGGTCTCGCAGGAACGACTCTTGCGTGGCAACTACTGAACGCCGGCTTGAAATTTGTAATTCTTGACCGGGAAGAAGAGACAACATCCTCGCGCATCGCTGCTGGTTTAGTGACGCCAATCACTGGAAAACGCTTCGCGAAGTCCTGGCTCTGGGACTTCTTCTGGCCGGAAGCAAGTGATTTTTATCGCGACATTGAACGCCGGACGAAGACGGACTACTTTGTCGAATGCCCAATGTTAAGGTTGTTCAAGAGTACAGAGGAACGTGAGGTCTTCGAGCAGAAACAGTCTGATTTTGAGAACTTGACGATCACGACAGACCCAGGGATTCCCCCGCATCTCGGCAATACTGAACATGGAGGCTTTGAAATGCAGGGAGGACGATTACAGGTGTCGGAATACCTGAATTGTTCGAGACGATTCTTCACATCGATCAACGCATACATTCGAGAGAATATCAATGCCGCAGAAGATATTGATCTTCGTGCCGATGGAGTTCACCTGCCGAAGCTCGGTTTGTTGGCGCGACGAATTATTTTCTGCCAAGGTTTCCAATCTGAGCCGCTCCGCTACTTCGAGCCAGTCCGGTTTAATCCGGCGAAGGGGGAAATTCTTCGTGTGAACTTTGATCGCGAGTGTGACCGCCGCATTCTTCACAGTGGAATTTGGGTGGCTCCTGATAACGAAACGTCTGCGCGAGTCGGGGCGACTTATGAGTGGGACGACCTGTCATCCGAACCGACCGCAGCAGCGTTGGATTTGTTGACATCGCAGCTCGATCAATTGTTGCAAGTGAACTACAAAGTCGTTGACCAGCGCGCCGCTGTGCGACCGACCATGCACGACTTTCGGCCTGTCGTTGGGGTTCATCCTCAGCACGAACAGATAGGGATGTTTAACGGTTTAGGTTCGAAAGGATCGTTAATGGCACCGCGTCTGGCTCGATTACTGTCGGAAAACTTGTTGCATGGTACTCCGATTCCTCCGGAAGTGAGTCTCTCAAGATGGTTCAAATAACGGACATCGCCCAGCGGTTGATTCAGAAGTTTGTGAACGAGGGTGACATCGTCATCGATGCTACGGCTGGTAACGGACACGACACGGCGTTTCTTTCAGAACTGGTCGGCAGCGATGGACGAGTCATTGCCTGTGATATTCAAGCAGCAGCGATTGAAGCGACTAGGACTCAATGCTCAACTCGAACGAATCTTGAATTGAGACTCGGCAACCATTCCGAGATTCTTGAGCAATTGCGTATCAACTATGAAAGTGAAATATCGGCGATCTTGTTCAACCTTGGGTATCTACCAGGAGGTGACAAGTCTGTCACGACAAGCGTTTCAACCACCATCGCCGCAATACAAACAAGTTTGAAGCTGCTCAAACGTGGTGGCGTTTTGTCGATCCTCGCTTACGTCGGACACCCCGGCGGACAAGCAGAGGCGGACGCCGTCGAAGCTTGTCTCTCTG
>JAJDEL010000890.1 GCA_029259835.1 Planctomicrobium sp.
GAATGCGATTGTCTCAATCTCCGTGCAGCCGCCGGAGGGGGACGCAATGAAGCTCGATGCGGAACCAAGTCTCGAAGAGCCAGGGTTGTTTGTGACAACTTTTGTCCCGCGCGATGAAGGTGCTTATCTGGCGGAAATTCAAGTCTCTGACGAGACAGAGGCACCAACAAAAACGATGAAAATTGGCTGGACATCTCAGCCGGACGAAGACGAATTTCGCCGAATCGAGGTTGATCGCGACGCGCTGGACTCTCTCGCTAAACGATCATCAGGCGAGGTCATTGCAGTGAGTGATCTTCCTGATTTTGTACGAGCACTTCCACAGAAGGAGATGCCTGTCACGGAAATTAAAACGACGCCGCTGTGGCACTCACCACTCATTTTGCTCTTGGCGCTCTTTTGCTTCGCATCTGAGTGGGGTCTGCGAAGATGGAAAGGGCTGCCATGATTCGACTTTTGCTTTTGGTCACGATTACAGTTCATACCTTCTCTCCGCTGGTGCATGCAGAGGAGAAAACGCTACGTGGCGACCTGTTAATCATTCAAGGATCTGCTGGCAATGAAGAATTCGGAACCCTCTTTACGACTTGGGCATCCCGCTGGGAGAAGGCTGCACAAAAAGGAGGATTGCAAACCGTTCAGATTCCATCCGGCGACGATACGAAATCTCAAAAGGACCTCATCGCCGAATATTTTGTTCAGCAACAACCGGAGAGCAGTTTACCGCTCTGGATCGTGATGATCGGACATGGCACCTACGATGGTCGTACTGCAAAATTGAATCTCGATGGCCCAGACTTGTCTGCCAAAGAACTCGATGGGTTTTTGGCAAAGGTCACGCGCCTGACTGTCATCATCAACTGCTCTTCGTCGAGCGCCCCGTTTCTGGAAGCTCTGTCGCAGAACAACCGAATTGTCCTGACATCCACTCGCAGCGGCGAGCAGGTTAATTTCTCCCGTTTCGGCGAGTTTCTCTCTGAGGCAATCGGTGACAGCACTGCTGACCTCGACAAAGATAATCAGACATCACTGTTGGAAGCCTTCCTGAGTGCGTCCAGAAAAACGTTAGAGTTCTACGAATCCGACGGTCGCATCCCGACCGAGAACGCCTTGCTCGACGACAACGGCGACGGCAAAGGGACCCGCTCGACAGCGTTTCAAGGATTTCGAGCGGTGGCGAAGCCCCAAGAGAAAGGAACCCTCCTCGACGGCTTCCGCGCCCATCAGCTGCACTTGATCGCGAATGACGCCGACAAGAATCTCTCGCCAGAAGTGGTCGCTCAGAGAAACGAACTCGAACAAGAGATTGAACTCCTCCGTAGCAACAAAAAGGACTTCACGGAAGATGAGTATTACTCCAAATTAGAAAAACTCTTTTTGGAATTGGCCGAGTTTGTTATTCCGAAAAATTGAAGATCAAATGGCGTTTCAAAAAAAATTCCAACACCAAGAACCGGCCTCTTTAGCTCACTCAACTCATCAGTCATTAGCATGGATTTCTCAACGATTCTTGCTCCATTTTCTTGGCCTTCGTATTCAAGTCCGTCAAAAAATTTAAGGATAGATCTGAAAGTACGTGGAGACGTAGTCGTTGCGACAAAAACCGCCGACAACACCAGAGGTTTCAGTGGACGATATTCAAAGCTAGGAGATGTGTTATTGGGAATTTTTTGCTTTCAACGGGAGCTATTTTTGGTTGTCGATGACAGAATTCATGCAACTTCCAATTCAGGCGTTCAAATTTCTCACCAACATGATGGAAATCACAAGGTTCTACACATTGAATCTGAGGGTCGCGTCTACGACATCCATTATGAAACGGAGGAACCTGTCTCAACAATGTTTTACAGCGAAGGCGAAGAGGATGTTGACTTTGGTCTCTGGTTGTTGAATGTTTTGAACTCAAACGAGCGCAGGGACCTTTGCACCGATAACTGGACACATGAAGTATGAACCGCAGAGTGTTCACTCGTACAAATTCACGCTCGTGGCGATAGTTCATTGCACTCATCTCGGTAGATCGGCATGCTAAAGCTTTCCAGGCTTTACACAACATAAATTCAGCACGAACGAAGCAAGATTAAATGACCAGTCAGAGTTCTTCTCAGCCCTTTCTTCCTCGACCATGGAGAACGGTCCGTTCGTGTTTAATTGCTTTCGTTGGTTTCAGCCTAATGACTGCGATGGCTTCCGCCGATAATGCGCCGGAGCTTCGTGTTTTCATTCTTGCTGGTCAGTCGAACATGGAAGGCAAAGGGGCGATTCGGCATTTGGAGCAACTGCTCGAAGGAGAATCTGCGGACGATTATGCGCACCTTCGAGACAAGAAGGGGTGGGTTGAGCGAGACGATGTTTCAATCAAGTTCTTCGAAAAGAATGGTCCGCTCACAGTTGGCTACGGGAAACCTACGAACCGAATTGGACCGGAATTGGGGTTTGGACATGTTGTCGGCCAGAAGTTTGATGAACACGTTCTGCTGATTAAAACGGCATGGGGTGGGCGCAATCTCGCTATTGATTTTCGTTCGCCAAGTGCGGGGATCGGCAACTACAAAACGCGAGACCGAAAGACGAAAGAACTCATCTCGATCCCAGATCAGGATTACGGAAAAACGTATCGGGAAATGATTTCTGAAATCCGTGGCACGTTATCGAATATCGAGGGATACGTTCCACCTGGTGTCGCTAAGAATGGGTTTGAACTCTCCGGATTCGTTTTCTTCCAAGGCTTCAATGACATTATCAACAACGAGTTTTCAGCAGAGTATGAAGAAAATCTCGCCCACTTCATCCGCGATGTCCGTAAAGACCTCGGCGTGACAGAGTTACCAGTTGTGATTGGTGAATTGGGACAACAAGGGACAATGCCAGAGAAACGCTATGAAGAAAAGCACCTGACTTTTCGTCGTAAACAAAAATCAGTTGCCCAGCGGCCAGAGTTCAAGAGAACGGTCGCGTTCGTGAAGACGAGTCCGTTCGTCATTAAAGACGCTGAAAGCTTCGATGGTGGCTACCACTATTTCGGACGCGCGGACACGTTTTACTCGATTGGTGAATCGTTCGGGACCGCCATGCTGCTGATGTGCAAGGACGATCCCGTCGGTCATTTCAAAAAAAAGTGACGATTTTTACACCTACCTTTATTTTGGAAATTAAAACAATTGGCGCTGCTCATGATTCCAACGCGGCATGAGCAGCGCTCTCAACTCCAGTCACTTCTTAATTGACTGGTCGATTTTGTCGTTCAATTCAGAGACTTCTTGCTGCAATTCGTTGAACAACGCAATCTGCAGGTCGGTCCTTCCCCGCTGCAATGCAGGGGCATGGATCGACCAATGTCGTATCACAAGAATGCCTGCGGTGATCGTTGCAATCCACGTACCCAACATCCAAATGATGGCAATTGCTGGAGAGAGTCCAATTCCCGGTCCGTGGTTAATCATATTCAGTACGAACCCACAGGCATAAAAAATCATCATCCAAATGACGGCCCGAACGGTATTCCGGTGGCTCCACTCGGCGTTGTCTTCCAGTGTTTTTAGCGACAGTTCAAGATTCATTCGAAACTCCTTCAATTGAGATTGAGAAATGCCAACATCCTGTTCAATTAACCGATCCGTCAAATTCTTATTGCCATCTGCTTCACTCATGACCGGCTCCTTCAATTTGTTCGCGTAACGCATGTTTTGCGTAGTGCAATCGTGATTTTACGGTGCCGATTTCAGTGTCGGTCACCTGGGCGATTTCTGAAATTTCCATTTCTTCCAGAAATCTCAACGTTAAAACTTCTCGATGGACTGGTGACAATTGCTCCAATGCCTGATGGACAAGCTCCGCATTTTCCAACGCCTTGAATTCGTCCCATTGATCGATACTTGAGACCAGCTCGAGCTGCGAAGGGATCGATTTGGGCCAACGATTTTTTCGGCGGAGGTGACTGACTGCGACATCGTGTGCAATTTTGTATAACCAGACTCGAAATGCTTCTGGTGCTTTCAACGCGTGGATTCTTTTGAAGACAAGAATCCACACTTCTTGCATGACATCGTAGGCTTCGTCCTTCTCGCCGATCATTCGGCGGATGTAATACACCAGCTTTTTTTCATACAGCACCACAAGCTCTCGAAAGGCACCTCTGTCTCTGGCTTGTGACTGCACAACGAGTCGCTTTTCGCGAATTCTCGTGATTATGCTGTCGTTCGCCATAGTTCAGATCTTAAAAGACTTTGCATTCATCATCGTAGTTGTCTTAAAGCCGCAACTCGACACATGAAGGTTCAATGGATTCTTCAGAAAACCCAAAAATCTCCTGAAACTCCTCCTGAAAGTGTGTTTTCAGAACCAGAAGCGTGGATCTTAATCTCTATCCGCAAGGAGTTTAGTGATCTTTACCGAGTGTGTAGATCCGGAAAAAAGTGACATTCTCATCTGCCAGGTTTTAAAATCACTCCGTTTCATTCACGCACAGTTTCAAAATCAAAAACGGGCTGTTACTATCTTTAGTTCATAAATGGACTGACTCAAATCTCAATAAATCGGCGTTGAAACTCTTGTTCGCGTCTACAATGGAGTGAGGAACAATCACATGCTCCGATACGGATTATTTCTTTTTGTCGCAGGGATGGTGATCACGATGACAGGAACATCGCAGGTGACGGGCGCCGAACAGGTGACGTCTGTCGAGGGAATCACCGAATACAAGCTGGAAAACGGCGTTCGGGTCTTGCTGTTTCCGGATCCGTCCAAACCGAAAGTGACTGTTAATATGACGGTCTTCGTCGGGTCGCGTCACGAAGGGTACGGCGAAGCTGGCATGGCACACTTGCTGGAACACATGCTCTTTAAAGGAACGCCGGATCATCCGAAAATCCCGAAGGTGCTTAAGGCACACGGTGCGGAATTCAACGGAACGACTTGGCTCGACCGGACGAATTATTACGAGACTCTGCCTGCGAGTGAAGACAATTTGAGTTTTGCGCTCAAGCTTGAAGCGGACCGTTTGATGAACAGTTACGTGAAAGGTGAAGACCTTGAATCGGAAATGACTGTCGTGCGAAACGAATTTGAACGGGGCGAAAATTCGCCGTCTCGAATTTTGGGGCAGAAAGTCATGTCGACGGCGTTCGAATGGCACAACTACGGTCAGTCGACGATCGGCAACCGCGCAGACATTGAACGTGTTCCAGTCGAATCGTTAAAGCGGTTCTACAAGAAGTATTACCAGCCAGACAATATCATGGTGATTGTTGCTGGTGCTTTCGATCCTGAATTTGCCCTCAAAGAAATTGAAGCCAACTTTGGAACGATTCCGAGACCGGAGCGTGTTTTGGAAAATCCTTACACGGAAGAACCAGCACAAGACGGGGAGCGTTTAGTCACTTTGCGTCGCGTTGGCGATGTCGGTCTCGCGGCGGCGATGTACCACACATCTTCAGGTGCCCATCCAGACTATGTTTCGGTTGATGTCCTGGAACACATTATGACCTCCTCTCCATCGGGGCGATTGTACAAAGGGCTTGTTGAATCGAAGTTGGCCGCAAGTGTGACTGGTGGCGCCTATGCGTTGCACGATCCAGGCATCCTTCGGTTCATGGCAGAAGCATCGCCAGGAGTTGAACCTCGTGATGTTCTCTCCAAGCTCCTCGAAATCACTGAATCGGTCGGTGAAGAGGGTGTGACAGTCGAAGAAGTTGAACGCGCAAAACTGTACTGGATGAAGACATGGGAAATGTCTCTGGCAGACAGCAGTAAACTCGCTGTTCAACTCAGTGAATGGGCCGCTCAAGGTGATTGGCGATTGATGTTCATCTACCGCGACCGCCTTGAAAAAGTTACGCCTGAGAGCGTGAATGAGATTGCGAATAAATACGTCAAGCAAAATAACCGAACCGCTGGTCTGTTCATTCCGACGGAAGAACCGGAGAAAGTCACCGTTCCACCGACTCCGAATCTTGCTGAAATGATCGGGGACTACAAAGGTCGCGAAGCGGTCGCCATGGGTGAACAGTTCGATGTCTCGCCAGAGAATATCGAATCGCGAACGACCCGTGTAACTCTTCCATCAGGTGTGAAAGCGGCTTTCCTTCCGAAGAAAACTCGTGGCGAGTCAGTTCATGTGCAAATCAATTTGCGATATGGAGACCTCGAATCGTTGACTGGGCTTTCCACGGCATGTGATGTCTTGCCCTCTTTAATGACTCGCGGGACAAAGAATCTCTCCCGACAGGAACTTCAGGATCAGCTCGATCAGAACAAAGCAAAATTGAGTGCCTCGGGAACCGCTGGCTTGGCGAGCTTTAGCATTGAAACTCGACGCGAATTTCTGCCGGCAGTCCTTGAGGTCGTTCGTCAGGTGTTGCGAGAACCAACTCTCGATGCCGACGAACTGGAACTCATCAAAAACCGTCGACTTTCAGGCTACTCTCAGCAATTGACGGACCCGACATCTCTGGCAAGAGTCGCGGTTTCCCGAGCGATCAACCCTGCCTATTCTCAGGATGATGTTCGCTATGTCGCTTCTGTGGAAGAAGAAGTCGAACGTTGGAAAAATGTTTCAACAGAAGATGCGAAAGTTCTCTACGAAGATTACCTCAACGGGACAAATGGCGAAGTTGTGGTTGTTGGAGATTTTGATATCGCGGAAATCCAGCCGATTGTCGAATCGATGCTCACCGACTGGACATCAGAGATTAAATTCAGTCGAGTTCCACATTCAGGTGATGTCGAAGTTGCTGGAGGCCGGAAAGAGATATTGACGCCAGGCAAAGAGAACGCGACTTACCTCGCAGGCGCTCTTTTCCCGATTCGAGATAGCCATGCAGACTACAATGGCTTAATGATGGGGAATTACATTTTAGGTAGCAGCGGTCTTTCCTCTCGACTCGGTGATCGTGTTCGACAAGAAGAAGGTCTTTCCTACAGTGTTGGATCATTCATGCGGTCGTCTCCAATTGACGAGCGGACTTCTCTGCTGGTTTACGCAATCACAAATCCAGACAATATGGAGAAAGTGGAATCGGCGATTCAAGAAGAACTTCAACTGCTTCTTGATAAAGGGGTCACAGAAGAAGAGTTGGCCTCTGCGAAGAAAGGCTATCTTGAACGACAACTCGTTGATCGTTCCGATGATCGTCAATTGCTCAGCACTCTGGCGAATACGACTTACCTTGGTCGTACCATGAAGTTCTATTCAGATCGCGAGTCCGCGATCAACGCTTTGACCGTTGATGCAGTTGCGAAAGCATTCCATAACCATCTTGACCTTGACCACTATGCTGTCTTTGCTGCCGGAGACCTGGAGCGAGACAACGACAAGAAAATGAAGAAAGACAAACCAATGAGCAACGATGAATTCACGAAGACCCCTTCCGGCCTGAAATATAAAGTGTTAGAAGGCGGCGAAGGCAAAGCTCCCACGGCGGCGTCGACTGTTGTCTGCCACTACAAAGGCTGGCTCGACAATGGTGAGGAGTTTGACAGTTCTTACAAACGAAACGAACCAGCAACGTTTCCACTCAATGGGGTGATTCGCGGCTGGACCGAAGGCTTGCAACTCATTAAAGAAGGGGGAAAGATCGAACTCGAAATCCCTGCCGATCTCGGCTACGGTGATCGTGGAGCACCTCCTGTCATTCCAGCAGGAGCAACTCTCCACTTTATTGTGGAATTGATTGAAGTGAAATAATACGCTACACCACTCTTCAATCTATTTTCTATTTCACCGAGAAGCGAGTCACTTATGAAAACCCGTTGGGGACGCTTGTCCGTTTTTCTTTTCTGTTGTTGCACGGTCATGACTGGTTGCGTTGCTGGTCCTGAAGATTTTATTGTCGATTCAGCCGACGAGTCCGGAAAGACTTCGATTTCAGAAAACGATTCTGAATCGTCAGAAATCATTCAGGCTTCCAGTGTGGAAATGGAGGATCGTCCTGCATTCAAATCCACTGCAAGTGGCTTGAAATATCGAGTTATTCGGGAAGGAAAAGGTCGCAAACCGAATCCCAATTCGACCGTCACATGCCATTACAAAGGTTGGCTCGACAACGGCAAAGAATTCGACAGCTCCTACGGAAAAAATGCAGCATCGTTTCCTTTGAACGGAGTCGTCAAAGGCTGGACCGAAGGTTTGCAACTGATTCAGGAAGGCGGCATGATCGAACTCGAAGTTCCTGCCGATCTTGGCTATGGACCGCAAGGAAGAGCGCCGGTTATTCCCAAAAACGCAACACTTCATTTCGATATCGAACTACTAAAAGTCCGCTAAAGAGTCTTGAATTCGAAGCTCCTTTTGCCACTCACTTCCAGTGAGTGGCATTTTTTGTTTTTATCGATAGGTCGCATCGTGGCTGCGAATCTGACGTTACAATACTACAAGGCGGAAGAAATTTATCGTAAGGCACGTACGTCACCGGAACGCATCGCTGCCTTGGAAAACATGCTCCGCGTGATTCCAAAACACAAAGGGACCGACCACCTTCAAGGTGCTCTGAAAGCCAGACTTAAAGAAGCGAGAGAAACAGCTCAGGCTGAACTGCGAGCAACAAAAGGTGGGAAGAGTTACCGAATTCCAAGGCAAGGCTGCGGAACGGTCGTTGTAATTGGTGCTCCGAACTCCGGAAAAAGTCTTCTGGTTTCGCAACTCACGAACGCGTCTCCCGAAGTTGCAGAGTTTCCATATGCAACTCGCGCTCCGATGCCAGGGATGATGGAATTCGAAGGCGTCCTCATACAATTGATCGATACACCACCCATCTCGGAAAGTCATCTCGAACCGTACCTTCTCGATTTTGTGAGAACTGCCGATTTGGTGCTGTGCTGCTTCGATGGCAGTTCCGATGACGCTCCGCAACAAACATTGAATGTTCTTACGCAGTTAGAGTCTCGAAAAACGGTCTTGGCTAATAAGTCCGGATTTGACCAGAATGACTTTTCGATTGTTCATGTGAAAAGCCGATTGATCGCCACGCACGGCAGTGACTCAGAGGCTCTCATCCGTAAAGAGATGCTTTCGGATCTTAAAACCATTGATTTTCCAGACATCACCGTTGATCTATGCAACAAGGAAGACCTCCAGCATCTTTCACAAACGATCTTTGAAGCGCTGGAGGTCATTCGCATTTTCACAAAACGACCTGGAAATGAGGTTGAATTGGTAAACCCTTATGTGATTCCAATCGGAGGAACTGTCGA